>JBJFCM010000220.1:0-1533 GCA_051888955.1 Lachnospiraceae bacterium
AGTCATCTACACCACGTTCCAAGGGCGCTGTTATCTGTATGAAGCCGGTTTTAAGTGCGATTGATAGGGACAATTATATTGTGCCTGTTTGGATGATTTAAAACAGCCACTTCTTAAGAAGTGGCTGCCCGCTCTATTCCTCCGGGAATATCGTCTTATCCGATTTACTGATTTCCTCTCCGACCTGTACTTCTATGACATTCATATCAGTATCGGCGATTAAGGTGTGCTTACTTTCTGCCGGGATAGCAACTACATCCCCGGGGCACACTGTGCGCTCCTTACCATCCACAATGGTTCTCCCGGTGCCGGATATTACCGTCCAGACCTCATCTCTGTGTTCATGCATATGATATTTCATGCGATTACCGGCAGATAAGGTAACTTTGATGGTCATGGAACCGGGCTGTGCATCGATAACCGTATAAGTACCCCAGGATTTTTCCGCAAATCTGACTCCCTCGCTAATTTTCTCCACATAAGGCTTCATATAGCCGCTGCGCTCTTTATCTGCCACGAGAATACCGTCACAACTTGCAGCAATCACCATATCCTTACAGCCCATGCAGAGTATCGGAATGTCCAGTTCATTTACCACATTGATATTGACACAGCTGTCATCTATGGTAGCATTTCCTTTCGTCACATCTGCCATGACCTCTGCCATCATATTCCAGGTTCCCACATCTTTCCAATCTCCGGCGTAGCGCATCACCTGAATGCTTGCTTCTTTTTCTACAACCGCATAATCAAAACTGATTTTGGGAAGAGTATCATACTTAGCCAGCATATCCTGATAATCCTTAAATTCAATCATGCTGTGTGCCTTATCCAACAGGTATCCAAGCTTAAAGGCAAAGACCCCTGCATTCCACAGGGCACCCTCTGCTATATACTTCTTGGCAGTATCCGTGTCGGGCTTTTCCTTAAACTCTTTTACCGTGCTGACTTCTCCTGCTGCAACCGGAATGATATAGCCGTATTTCTCACTGGGATAAGTGGGTTCAATCCCCATCAGGGTAATGTTGGCAGCACCACTGTTTACCAGTTCTTCCAGTTTTTTCACCGCTTCATAATAGGCATCGGACACATAGGGGTCCACCGGGCAGACCACGACACATTCATCGGCGCTTACGCCAATCTCATCATGCAGATAGGCAGATGCCAGCGCAATGGCCGGAAAGGTATCGCGCCTGCAAGGCTCCACGCATACAGACACCTTATCTCCCAACTGATTATGGATAGCGCTCACCTGGGATTTGCTGGTAGCAATCGTTACCTTTGCACCTTCGTCCACAGAAGTAATCTGGCGGTACACACGCTGCACCATGGACTCATATTCATCCTCATCATCTTTAAACAGCTTGATAAACTGTTTGCTGCGAATATCGTTTGACAGAGGCCAAAGACGTTTGCCTGATCCTCCTGATAACAAAATAATGTTCACTATCTGTTTCCTCCCAGATTTTCACACGCAATTCGTGGATATCTTTTCTACAACTGCTCCTCAGCCGCCTTCATGACTGCTTCTCT
>JBJFCM010000221.1:0-6534 GCA_051888955.1 Lachnospiraceae bacterium
TATGCTTATTTTATTGGCGGACGAGTTGGATACTTCTGTAAGTGTATTGCTTGGAGAAAACGTACAGGAAAACAGCTCGGACGATATAAAGACAATTTCCGAAAAGTTAGAGGTGATTAATCTGCAGCTTGCAAAGAGAAGCATGGCAAGAGTTAAAACCGTTCGTTGGGTATTCATCTCATTATGTATACTAATTGTTATGCTTTTTATTGCTCTTGCAGTTATGAACGGTTCCTATTTAGATTGGAATTACAATGATCCTGAATTAGCAGTTGCGGGAACAATCTTGCATGGGTTTGAATTTATTTTTGCAAGACTTGCACCGATTGCTTTTTTTGTTTCTGTTATTGGAATTGTAATCACATACAAAAAGAGATAAATTTTTAATTATTCTTTTAATTCGATAGCACTGAAAGTTGTTATTCTCGCTGCGTAAAGAAACTGACAGATTCCAGTTTGTAGAAATCGTTAAACCCCAAGTTGTCGGGAACACTTTTCCAGGAAGGGAGTAAGAGAATAAGCACCGCGCATTGTGTGCAAGCACCCATGCGCGGTGCTTATTCTCTTATGGCGGAACTGTTACTTAAATTCCACACTTCACATAAAATGGCGGATGTGCTACAATAAAGCATGATATGACTGTGGAGACCGAGACCTGTAAGGAACCGGTCCGGGAAACGAGGTAAGGGTATGGCAAGTGTAAAGCTGGAAAAGGTAATTGAGAAATTTAAGTTAGTGAACCTGACGCCGGATATTGAAGTCAAGGGTATCCGTATCACGCAGCCGGATGTGAACAGACCGGCGTTGCAGATGGCGGGATATTTTGAGCACTTTGATTCATCCAGACTTCAGGTTATCGGATTTGTGGAATATACTTATATGGAAAGCATCAGTGAGGAGCAGAAACGGCAGGTATATGACAAATTGATGTCCTATGATATTCCCTGTGTCGTTTTCAGCCGTGAACTGCAGCCGGATCCTATTTTCCTGGAAATCGCACATAAATACAAAAGACCGGTGCTTTCGACAAAACAGAATACGTCCGTATTCCTGGCAGAGGCTATCCGCTGGCTCAACGTAGAACTGGCTCCCTGTATTTCCGTACACGGTGTCCTGGTGGATGTCTATGGTGAGGGTGTGCTGATTACCGGTGAAAGCGGTATCGGTAAGTCGGAGGCGGCTTTGGAACTGATTAAGCGTGGTCACCGCCTGGTAACGGATGATGTGGTAGAACTGCGTAAGGTAAGTGATGATACTCTGGTGGGTTCCGCTCCCGATATCACCAAGCATTTTATTGAGCTGCGAGGTATCGGCATCATCGATGTGAAGGCACTTTTCGGTGCTTCCAGCGTAAAGGATACCCAGTCGGTGGATCTGGTCATCAAGCTGGAGGACTGGGATAAGGATAAGGAATATGACAGACTGGGTCTGGAAGAAGAATATACAGAATATCTGGGGAATAAGATAGTGTGTCACACTCTGCCGATTCGTCCGGGACGAAATCTGGCAGTCATCTGCGAATCCGCGGCTGTTAACCACAGACAGAAGAAGATGGGTTACAATGCGGCAAAAGAGCTTTATACCAGAGTACAGAACTCTCTGGCAAAAAAGAGAGAAGAAGACGAGGATTAATATAAACAAAAGGAGTAAGGTTAAAAATGAAAAAGTACGTATTTGGTGTGGATGTAGGCGGTACTACAGTAAAGATGGGGCTCTTTGACATGAATGCCAATGTGCTGGAAAAATGGGAAATTCCCAGTGTGACAGCCAACGACGGAGAAAGAATTTTACCGGATATTGCAGAAAGTATCCAGAATAAGCTGACAGAGCTGGATATTGAGCTGGATGAAGTAGCGGGTGTCGGTATCGGTGTACCGGGACCGGTAGATGCGGACGGTACCGTATACAAGACAGCTAATCTGGGCTGGGATACCGTGTTCAATATTCCGGAGGCTTTTCAGGAATTCTTAAATCTGCCGGTTATGGCAGGCAATGATGCCAATGTGGCTGCCCTTGGTGAAATGTGGCAGGGCGGTGGCAAGGGCTATAAGGACCTGGTAGTAGTTACCCTGGGGACCGGTGTAGGCGGTGGTATTATCTGTAACGGGCAGATGGTGACGGGCGCTAACGGTGCCGGTGGTGAAATCGGTCACATTCATGTAGAAGACAATGAAACAGAAGAATGCGGCTGTCACAATATCGGCTGTCTGGAGCAGTATTCCTCTGCAACGGGCATCGTGAGACTGGCCAGAAAGAGACTGGAAAAAGACGCAGAACCCAGCGTTTTACGGGATAAGGAGCTTTCCGCAAAGGCTGTCTTCGATGCGGTAAAATATGGCGACAAGGTTGCAATCGAAGTTGCAGAACAGTTTGGGGAATATCTTGGGAAAGGACTGGCAGCCATTGCAGCAGTGGTGAATCCGGAGATTTTTGTAATCGGAGGCGGTGTTTCCAAGGCAGGCGAGGTATTGTTTGAGTATATTAAGCCTTATTACATGCAGTATGCGTTCAGAGGTTGCCGGGATGCCAAATTCGCGCTGGCTACTTTGGGAAACGATGCAGGTATTTTCGGCGCAGCAAAGCTTATTTTGGATAAGTAAATGCAACAGGATGGTATCAAAATGATTAGTCAGGCAGTAAAAGAAGCACTACAAAGATTTGTACCGGCAGAAAATATTTTATATGATGAACCTTTAAAGAATCATACGACTTTCCGGGTTGGCGGAGAAGCGGATTGTATGATACGGATTGAGAATAGCAGACAGCTTTCCCCGCTTCTTTCCTATCTTCATCGGGTAGAAATTCCGTACTATGTCTTAGGAAACGGCAGTAATCTGCTGGTGGGCGATAAAGGGTATCGTGGTATTATTCTACAGTTATCTGATAAAATGAGTGCTATCCGAGTGGAGGGCAATCGGATTTGTGCACAGGCAGGCGCTTTGGTGGCGCGGGTTGCCAGAGTGGCAGCTGAGCATGGACTGACCGGCATGGAATTTGCAGCAGGTATTCCGGGCACCGTGGGCGGCGGCGTGGTGATGAACGCAGGAGCTTATGACGGAGAAATGAAGCAGGTGGTGGAGAGAGTCGCGGTTTTGGATAAAGAAGGGAACGAGCTGGAACTGGATAATGAAACCATGGAATTCGGATACCGCACCAGTGCCATTAAGAATCATCCTTTCATTGTGACAGAATGCTGCTTTTTGCTAAAACCCGGAGATAAAGAAGCAATCACTGCCAAAATAGAAGATTTTCAAAACAGAAGGAGAACCAAGCAGCCGCTGGAATATCCCAGCGCCGGCAGCACCTTTAAACGGCCTGAAGGATACTTTGCCGGAAAGCTGATTGCGGACGCAGGGCTTACAGGCTGCAAAATCGGCGGAGCACAGGTCTCGGAAAAGCACAGCGGATTTGTCATTAATACAGGTGACGCTACAGCTTTAGATATCCGTAACCTGATTGCCCATGTACAGGAAGAGGTTTACCGTCAATTTTCTGTGAGGCTGGAGCCGGAAGTGATTTTTTTAGGTGAATTTTAAGAAGAAAGGGAGTGGGAAGATGCGTTTCGTAGTTGTAACAGGAATGAGTGGCGGCGGGAAAAGTACCGCATTGAAAATGTTGGAGGATGCGGGATTTTACTGTGTAGATAATCTTCCCGTCTCTCTGATTGAAAAATTTGTGGAACTGATTGCTACACCCGGCAGTGAGATTACCAAGGTAGCATTGGGGCTGGATGTCCGCGCAGGACAGTCCTTTAAGGAGGCTACCCGCATATTGCAGAAGCAGAAAGAAAAAGGATATGAATTTGAAATCCTGTTCATGGATGCGTCGGATGCAGCGCTGGTAAAGCGCTATAAAGAGACCAGAAGAGTGCATCCTCTGGCGGCAGGAGGGCGTATCGAGGATGGAATACAGCAGGAGAGGGCGATGCTTAACGGTATCCGCAACCATGCTGATTATATTATTGATACCTCCAATCTTCTTACGAGGGAATTAAAAGAGGAACTGGATAGAATTTTTATTAAGAATGAAGAATATAATAGCCTTATGATAACGCTGTTGTCCTTTGGTTTTAAATATGGGATACCTGCAGACGCAGATTTGGTTTTTGATGTAAGATTTCTGCCTAATCCCTTTTATATCGATGAACTGAAACAGAAAACCGGCAATGATAAAGAAGTACAGGACTATGTCATGCAATTTCCCGAAGCTGTGGAATTTTTGGACAAGCTGGAGGATATGCTTGCATTCCTGATTCCCAATTATATTAAAGAAGGAAAATATCAGCTTGTCGTTGCCATTGGCTGTACCGGTGGCCAACACAGAAGCGTAACACTTGCAAATGAACTGTATGCCCGGATGAAGGATCGGGGCAGTTATGGAATCAAGCTGTTCCACAGGGAACAGCGCGAAAAGAAACAGGGGTAATCAGATGTCCTTTTCAGCAGAAGTAAAAGAGGAACTTGCAAAGCACATAAGTCAGGCGAGACATTGTCAGATTGCGGAATTGGCTGCCATTATGCATTTTAGCGGTCAGTATGGACAGGATAAAGAAGGAAATCTCACCATTGGATTTCAGACAGAAAATGAAGCTGTTGTGAGAAAAGGCTTTACATTATTGAAAAAAACGTATAATATAGGAACTGATGTGGTTATAAATGGGGAAATGAAGGACAATCTGATTGCAAAATTCGGCAATCTTTCTGACCCGGTAAGTCCCCTGCTCATTAAGAATGCCTGTTGCAGAAGGGCATTTCTGAGAGGGGCTTTTCTATGTTGCGGCTCCATGAGCGATCCGGAAAAGGGATATCATCTTGAATTTGTATGTACCAGTCCGGAGCAGGCAAAGCAGCTGAAAGAAGTAATCGGCCTGTTTGACATAGAGGCTAAAATCGTACTCCGTAAAAAATATTTTGTTGTGTATTTGAAGGAAGGAGCAGGTATTGTCGACCTTCTGAATATAATGGAAGCCCATGTATCTCTTATGAATCTGGAAAATCTGCGTATTTTGAAGGAAATGCGCAATTCCATCAATCGAAGGGTCAATTGTGAGGCAGCCAATATCAATAAGACAGTACAGGCCTCCACCAGACAGGTGGAAGACATCCTTTTTATCAAAGACCATTATGGCTTTTCAAAACTTCCGGACAATTTGCGTGAGATGGCAGAGGTAAGACTTGAATATCCGGATGCAGCATTAAAGGAGCTGGGGGAATATTTAGACCCGCCGGTAGGCAAGTCCGGTGTCAATCATAGATTACGCAAATTGAGCGAGCTCGCAGATAGGTTAAGAGCGTAAAGGAGGAGAATATTATGACAAAGGAAACAATCACCATCAATCTGGAAAACGGATTGGAAGCAACACCTGCAGCTATGCTGGTACAGGTCGCAAGCAGGTATGAAAGCAAAATTTATGTTGCATCTGCGGACGGCGCAGTAAGAGTAAATGCCAAGAGCATCATGGGGATGATGAGCCTGGGACTGAATGCAGGGGAATGTGTCGTAGTGGAAGCAGAAGGCGATGACGAAAAGGAAGCAGTGGACAATATCAATAAGTATTTAAGCGGCAAGGAAGCTTGTTAAGCAACAAATGATATAAGCAGGATAAATGGCGGAATTGATAAAGAATTTATACTTTCTTTATTGATTCCGCTTTTGTTTTGGGGTATGTTAAAAAAAATATCTGTAGGGAGGAATTCACATGGCGGGGAAAAAGATGCTTTTTCTAATGAATCCTAAGGCGGGAAAAGCACGGATTAGAAATCATCTTATGAATATTATAGACATTTTTGTAAAAGGCGGTTATGAGGTAACCACCTATATCACACAGTCCAAAGGGGATGCGCTGCGGGCAGCAAAGGAACGCAATGCCGAATATGATATCCTGGTCTGCAGCGGAGGAGACGGCACTCTTAATGAGGTGGTAACCGGTGTGGTAAAGAGCGGGAAGGCTATCACGATAGGCTATATTCCTGCCGGAAGCACCAACGATTTTGCCAGTAGTCTGGGTCTGCCTAAAAATATGGAGCAGGCTGCACAGGCAATTGTGGATGGAGAAGTTTTTTCCTGTGATATCGGTGCTTTTAATCGGGATGTTTTTGTCTATGTGGCGGCCTTTGGCATGTTCACAGACGTATCCTATGGAACCGGACAGGAAATGAAGAACATGCTGGGGCATATGGCCTATATTCTGGAGGGGATGAAACGTCTGGCAGCCATAAAATCATATAAGATGCGTTTTACCTATGATGATACGGTAATAGAAGGGGATTTTCTGTTCGGCATGGTGACAAACTCTGTGTCAGTGGGCGGTTTTAAGCGGTTGACGGGCAAGGACGTGGAGTTGAACGATGGTGAATTGGAGGTCACAATCGTCAGGCGCCCTACGAATGCTGTGGAGCTGAATCAACTGATTAGTGCGTTATTGGACCGAAATCTGGAAAATGAATTTATATACTGGTTCAAGACGGATAGGCTGCAGGTGGAATCCGAAGAAGAAGTGGCATGGACGCTGGATGGCGAGTACGGCGGCGAGCA
>JBJFCM010000222.1:0-6508 GCA_051888955.1 Lachnospiraceae bacterium
TCCTCCCCGTACCACCGCAGTACAGCCTGCAAGAACCATAGCCGGTGTATTGGGCATACAGCGGACCAGCTTGATTTTACGTCCGAACAGTCCTTCTATGTAATCCATTGTTTTACCTGCCGCAATGCTGACCACCACCGTATCTTTCTTCACTGCATCCTTGATTTCTCCTATGACTTCCGGGAAAAAAATAGGCTTTACTGCCAGAAAAAGAATATCCGAGGCTGCTGCCACAGAAGCATTGTCCAATGTAACCCGGATTCCCAGTTCTTTCCCGCACCTGTCAAGGGTAGCCTGTGTCTTAGCCGAACCGACAACATCATTAGATAACACCAGTTTTTTCTTTAAGATTCCACCAATCATGGCAGTCGCCATATTACCTAAACCTATAAATCCTATTGTCATAAAATATTTCCTCCTTAAATCACGATTTAATAAAATATTTACCCTCTTTGTCTATGAACCTCATACATCAGAAGCGATGCTGCGATGGCGGCATTCAGAGATTCTACCCTTCCCTCCATGGGAATCTTCAAATAAAAATCTGCCATGTCCGCGGTTTCCTTCTTCAACCCGTTTCCTTCGTTGCCAATCAGAAAGGCTGTTCCCTTCCTAAAAGAAAAACTGTCATAATAGTTTTCCCCTTTTAGGTGAGCCGCATAGGTAGAAATACCTTTTTCACGCATTTGGGAGAGAACTTCTGAAAGAGTTTCTACATATATAAATGGTACTCTGTAAACAGAACCCATGGTAGAACGGATGGTCTTAGGATTGAAGATATCCACAGTTTCTCTCGTCATGATGATGCCGCTTACTCCTGCACCTTCCCCGGTTCTGACAATCGTCCCCAGATTACCGGGATCCTGCAAATCTTCCAGTACCACATACAGGCCATTTTCTATGGAAAGAAGCTCCTCCAGATTATATTCCGGCTGGTCGAGCACTGTCAGCACCCCCTGGGGTGTCTGCGTATCAGCAGCCTTCTTCATCACCTCCGAGGTGACAATTTCATATCCTGACTGCTCTACTTTGTTCCATAACATGCGTTCTTTTTCGTTTTTACTGTGTTGCAGCCTGTCTGCCAGCTCCTCTGAAATATAAATATCGCGGATCCAGTCCATCGGTGCTTCCTCCAGCATTTTCATGCCTTCTGCCACGAACACCTTATCCCTTCTGCGCTCTCTTGCCTTTTGCTGCCACTGAACAAGCTGCTTGATACGTGGATTTACCGTACTTGCTATCATAAAAAAAGCCTCCTGCCACTTTCTGCAGAGCCTTAAAATGCTCTGTACTTTGCGGATAGTAGAAACTCCCCGCAACCGATACAGCAGCACAATTGCTGTATAAATGTCCGGGGAGTCAAAATACAATTTTGTAATCTTAGCCTGATAGCCGATATCATGATTATTTGGACAGCAGCTTGCTGATTTCGTAAGAATATTCCGGAATCTCCTTCGTCATTGCCAGTGCTTCCTCAATATCGAAATCTACGAATTCACCATGCTTGTAGCCTACGACCCTCTTGGTCTTACCTGCAATCAGAAGATCTACTGCATAAGCGCCCATGATGGAAGCGTAGTAACGATCCTTACAGGTCGGGCTGCCACCACGCTGCATGTGACCCAAAATAGTAGCACGGGTCTCGATACCGGTTGCTGCCTCAATTCTCTTTGCCATGGAATTGGAATGACCGATGCCTTCTGCATTGATAATAATATGATGCTTTTTGCCCATCTTACGCTTTTCAATAATATTGTTGATAATAGCCTGCTCATCATAGTCATATTTTTCAGGGAGAAGGATATCCTCTGCACCATTGGCAATACCGCACCACAGTGCTATATATCCGGCATTACGTCCCATAACCTCAATGACACTGCAACGCTCATGGGAGGAAGAGGTATCTCTGACCTTGTCAATGGCTTCCATGGCAGTGTTGATAGCGGTATCAAATCCGATGGTATAGTCAGTACATGCAATGTCCAAGTCGATTGTGCCCGGAAGGCCGATTGCATTGATTCCCAGTCTGGCCAAAGCCTGTGCACCACGATAGGAGCCGTCGCCGCCAATTACCACAAGACCATCGATGCCATGCTTTTTACAGATATCGGCACCCTTCTGCTGTATATCCGGATTCTTAAATTCAGGACATCTGGCTGTACCTAAGATAGTACCACCTCTCTGGATAATATCAGAAACGTCCTTTGCTTCCATATCTATGATTTCTTCATTTAAAAGGCCCATATAGCCTCTTTCAATGCCTTTTACTTTCAATCCTCTTGCAATCGCAGTACGAACTACCGCACGAATTGCGGCATTCATTCCGGGCGCATCTCCGCCGCTTGTAAGTACAGCAATTGTCTTTACCTGGTCTGCCATGACTGTTACCTCCTAAACGATTTCCTATATTTTAATCCATTTTATTCCCATTTTCAATCTTTTTATGATATTTTTTTCACAACCTTTACATTCTCCTCTCCGAAAAGACCGTAAAGGCTTTGCAGCAGGGCTTCATCAGCCCTGACATTGCGGTTTTTGGGCAGTTCTTTCATGGCTTTGGGATCCTCTACATAGATCACGATTCCGTCATTGCCCTCCGATTCGGCAATTGCCTCGAAGAGCTTTGTTTCCGCCGCCTGATAGGCTGCCATGTCCGGGAATTTAATCCATACTTTCTTTTCCAGCTGATCAAAGGGCTGAATGCGCTCGCATATGAGCTTTCCGTCCTTTTCCTCCTCTACGGAAGCTCTTCCTTGAATGAACACCTTGGCATCCTCTGTCAGGAATGCGGCATTTTTTTCATAATCCCTGGGGAACACCACAACTTCCACCGTTCCTACCAGATCTTCTATCGTCAGAAATGCCATAACCTTATCATTCTTGGTGTACTTGATAGTCTTATCCGCAATAAGGCCGCCGATGGTTGCCTTCGCCCCATCCTGAATGGTGACAGCGCCCGTTTCCTCATCCAGCGCAAAATCTGCCGTAGTTGCTGTTATCTTTTTCCTCCACAGATTTTCATATTCCTCTAACGGGTGACCGCTGACATAGATGCCCAGCACCTCTTTTTCAAAGCCAAGCAGCATTTCCTTGGAATATTCACCTACATTTGGCAGCTTTACATCAAAGTCTTCCTTTTCTTCCTCGGAAACAATATCAAAAAGTGACATCTGACCCGCCATATTGTTCTTTTTGTCCTTCTGTATATGATCAAGTATCTGCACATATACGCTCATGAACTGCTTTCTCGTGCCACCCAGACTGTCCAATGCTCCTGCCTTTATGAAGTTTTCAATCGCCCGTTTGTTCATATCCTTATCTGCCATTCTGGTGATGAAATCCTTCAGATTGGTAAAAGGTCCTCTTGCCTTCCGCTCTTCTACCACGCCTGCAATAACCGGCCAGCCGACGCTTTTAATTGCAGTCAGGGCATACCGGATACAGCCGTCCGATACGGAGAAGCCGCTCTCACCCTGATTGATATCGGGCGGCAGGATTTTGATGCCCATGTTCCGGCAGACCAGAATATATTCCGATACCTTCTTGGGATTATCGATGACAGAGGTCAAAAGTGCCGCCATGAACTCCACCGGATAATAGTATTTCAAATAAGCAGTCTGATAGGACACCACCGCATAGCAGGCCGCATGGGATTTGTTGAAGGCGTATTTTGCAAAATCCATCATGGTCTCATAGATTTCCCCTGCTACCTTTTCTCCAATTCCTCTGGAGACACAGCCGGGCACACCTTCCTCCTCATTGCCGTAGATGAAGTTGGCCCGTTCCTTTTCCATGACATACTGCTTCTTTTTGCTCATGGCACGGCGCACCAGATCGCTTCGCCCCAGGGTATAGCCACCCAGATCACGGACAATCTGCATAACCTGCTCCTGATAGACAATACAGCCGTAGGTAGGCGCCAGTATGGGCTCCAGTTCCGGACATGCGTAGGTAATATCCGCACTGTTATTTTTGCCCTTGATATATTTGGGAATAAAGTCCATAGGACCCGGACGATACAGGGAAATTCCCGCAATGATATCCTCCAGGTTCTGGGGCTTCAACTCCTTCATGAAGCTTTTCATCCCGGCACTTTCCAACTGGAACACGCCATCGGTCTTTCCTGTACCGATGGAATCCAGCACTGCTTTATCGTCGTAGTCGATGTTATCAATATCAATGTGCTTTCCGGTGTCCTTTTCAATCAATTCCACCGCATCCTTGATCACGGTAAGGGTCCGCAACCCTAAAAAGTCCATCTTTAAAAGTCCCAGTTCCTCCAGAGTCGTCATGGTAAACTGCGTGGTGATGGAGCCGTCCGCTCCCCTTGACAGGGGTACGAATTCGTCCGCCGATTTCTGGCAGATGACCACACCCGCCGCATGCATGGAGGTATGCCTGGGCAGACCCTCCAGACGTTTACACATATCGATTAAGTGGTGCACCTGTTCGTCACTGTTGTACAAATTGCGGAATTCCGGGTTGATTTCCAATGCCCGGTCTATGGTAATATTGAGCTCATTGGGAACCATCTTGGCAATGGAATCCACAAAGGCATAGGGCAGGTCCATAACACGCCCCACATCGCGAATGACGCCCTTTGCCGCCATGGTACCAAAGGTCACGATCTGCACCACTTTATCGGAGCCATACTTGCGCCCTACATAGTCAATGACCTCCTGTCGTCTTTCAAAGCAAAAGTCCACGTCGATATCGGGCATGGATACACGCTCCGGATTCAAAAAACGCTCAAACAGCAGATTGTAGCGAATGGGGTCAATATTCGTGATTTTCAGACAGTAAGCCACGATGCTGCCTGCTGCCGATCCACGCCCCGGCCCCACCGGAATGCCGTTTTCTTTGGCATAGTTGATAAAATCCCATACAATTAAAAAGTAGTCCACATATCCCATGGTGCGGATGACATCCAGCTCGTAATTTAACCGTTCCTCCAGGGTCTGTCCCGTACTGCCCGCAGGTGCCGTCACATCCCCGTACCGCTCCGTGAGGCCATCCCGACAGAGCTTGTTTAAATAGGTCCAGGAATCATACCCTTCCGGCACATCATACTTAGGCAGCTTGGTCACGCCGAATTCTATTTCCACATTGCACCGGTCCGCAATCCTCTGGGTATTCTCCACTGCCTCCCATGCATAGGAAAACAGCCCTTTCATTTCCTCTTCACTCTTTACATAATACTGGCCGCCCTCATAGCGCATACGGTCTTCATCCGCCAGTTTCTTTCCTGTCTGCAGACAAAGCAGGATATCATGGGAATCCGTGTCCTCCTTGTAGGTATAGTGGACATCATTGGTGACAACCAGCGGAATGTCCAGCTCTTTGCTCATCTTCATCAGTTCCGTATTGACAATTCTTTGTTCCGGTATCCCGTGATCCTGCATCTCCAGGAAAAAATTGCCCTTTCCAAAGCATTCCTGATACTTTAATGCCGTTTTTTTAGCTTCATCAATCAGTCCCTTTACAAGGTATCTCTGCACTTCCCCGGCAAGACATGCCGATAATGCAATAATTCCCTCATGGAACTGATTTAATACCTCCATATCCACACGGGGCTTATAATAGTAGCCTTCTGTAAAACCGCGGCTGACAATTTTCATCAGATTAGCATAACCGGTGTTGTTTTCAGCGAGCAGAACAAGGTGGTAATACCTGTCCTCACCACCGGTCAGTTCCTTATCAAAGCGGGAATTGGGCGCCACATATACCTCACAGCCCAGTATCGGCTTGATGCCGGCTTCTCTTGCTGCCTTGTAGAAATCGATGACACCGTACATGACGCCATGGTCCGTTATAGCCGCACTGTCCATACCAAGTTCTTTTACACGCTTTACATATTCTTTTATTTTGTTGGAACCGTCTAGCAGGGAATATTCCGTGTGGACGTGCAGATGTGCAAATGCCATATTTGTTTCTCCTCTATTTCATCTTATCGGCCATGGTGTAAAAATCGTAGTAAATGCCCTTCTGCGCCATCAGTTCATCATGATTGCCTTCTTCCACGATGCCTTCGTCAGTCAGCACCAGAATTCTGTCGGAATTTTTGATGCTGGATAAGCGGTGGGCTATGGTAATGGTAGTCCTGCCTTCTGACAATTTGTTCAAAGATCTGGCTACCGCAAATTCACTTTCATTGTCAAGCGCGGAAGTCGCCTCATCCAAAATCATGATAGGCGGGTTTTTCAGGAATACTCTGGCAATACTGATACGCTGTTTCTGTCCGCCGGACAGCTTGACGCCGCGCTCACCCACATAGGTATCGTAGCCATCCTTTAACTCCATGATAAACTCGTGGGCGCCTGCCTTTTTTGCTGCTTCCACCGCGTCCTCTCTGGTGGCCTCGGGTGCCCCGTACAGAATATTTTCCATAACCGTTCCGGAAAAGAGATATACATCCTGCTGCACGATACCGATATTCTGCCTGAGGCTCTTTAACGTAAAATGCCGGATATCCGTACCGTCAATGGAAATCTTTCCTCCGGTCACATCA
>JBJFCM010000223.1:0-6489 GCA_051888955.1 Lachnospiraceae bacterium
CGTAAAACGCATGGAAGGGGCAGTATGAACAGAAAAAGACTATTCAATGATAACTGGGAATTTGTAAAAACACCTTACGGAACAGGGATAGAGGAACTCTCCGATTGGGAAAAAGGCTTTCAGAGAGTGGATATTCCCCATGACTGGCTGGTGCATGATACGAGAAATCTCTATGAAACCGGTACCGGCTGGTATCGTAAGAGGTTTGAAGTGACAGGGGCGGACGGCTACAACAGACTGCTTCGCTTTGATGGCGTGTACATGGACAGCAGGGTATACGTGAACGGACAGCTTGCAGGAGAGTGGAAATACGGATATTCCACCTTTGAATTTGACATTACGAAGTACCTTCATGCCGGAGAGAATATGATAATGGTGCGTGTGGATCATCATGAGCCCAACTCACGCTGGTACTCCGGTGCCGGTATTTACCGCAATGTATGGCTGAAAACGGTGCCAGAGACCTATCTTGCTTCCGACGGCATCTATGTAACAACGAAAAGACAGGGACAGATTTTCGTCGTGGAGATAGAAGCAGAGCTTGCGGGCAGGATGAACGATGGCAGGACAGACAATGCAGCACAGCTTAAAGGCTACGCCGGCTGCTTTGCAACGGTAAGAGTGTCCTTCGAGGGAAATGTAGTAAAAGAGGGCCGTCTGGAAAGAGAAGAAGGCAGCAACCTGTTAAAGGGCATGCTGCGTGTGGAAAATCCCAAAATCTGGGATGCAGAGGACCCCAACCTCTATCAATTGGAGGTGGAGCTGGACAACGGGGACAAAGACACCGTTACCTTTGGCTTTAGGGAATTTACCTTTGATCCTGAACAGGGCTTTGTGGCTAACGGCAGGAGAGTGAAGCTGCACGGTGTGTGTGAGCATCACGATTTAGGCTGTCTGGGAGCCGCTTTCAACAAGGCTGCCATGCGCAGGAAAATGGTGACCTTAAAGAAAATGGGCGTCAACGCTATTCGTACCTCCCACAATATGCCGGCCCCGGAGCTGATGGAACTGGCAGATGAAATGGGCTTCTATATCGATTCCGAAGCCTTTGATATGTGGATGGAGCCCAAGACTGAATATGACTATGCCAGATTCTTTGATGAATGGGCAGAGATTGATGTGGCAAGCTGGATACGCAGGGACAGGAATCATCCTTCTGTTATCATGTGGAGCATCGGTAATGAAATCCATGATACCCACAATCCCGAGGGCCTGGGTCTGACAAAGCGCCTGAAGAAGGCCGTGGAAGAGCATGATCCTAAGAAGAATGCCCGAGTGACTATCGGCTCCAACTATATGCCGTGGCAGGGGGCACAGAATTGTGCAGATATCGTGAAGCTGGCAGGCTACAATTATGCGGAGATTCACTATGACAACCACCATGCGGCACATCCTGACTGGATTATCTACGGAAGTGAGACCTCTTCCATCGTGCAGAGCAGAGGCGTGTACCATTTTCCTCTTGCCCAGTCCATCTTAACAGAGGAGGATGAGCAGTGTTCCGCCTTTGGCAACAGCAGGCCCAGCTGGGCAGCCAAATCCGTGGAGTATTGTATCTGCGTAGATCGCGACAGAGATTATGCAGCCGGACAGTTTTTGTGGACCGGTCACGACTACATAGGTGAGCCGACACCTTATAAGACCAAGAATTCCTATTTTGGCCAGATTGATACGGCGGGCTTCCCCAAGGATACCTACTACATGTATCAGGCGGAATGGACCCATTATAAAAAGGCACCTATGATATATCTGATGCCTTATTGGGATTTCAATCCCGGCCAGTTAATCGATATCCGGGTATGCAGTAATGCTCCTGTGGTGGAAGTATTTGTAAACGAAAAATCTCTTGGCAAAAAGGAAATTGACCATGTGCATGGTACAGATCTTTTTCCCAGCTTCCAGGTGCCTTATGAGCCGGGCTGCATCAGAGCGGTGGCATATGATGAAAAGGGCAATGTGATTGCAGAGGACAGCCATAAGTCCTTCGGAGATTCTGCCAAGATTACCTTAAAAGCAGATAAGGCATGGATGAAGGCTGACGGCCAGGATTTGATTTTTGTGGAGATTGGCATGGAGGATGCAGAAGGCAATCCTGTAGAAAATGCCATGGATTATGTTGAAGTGGATGTGAGCGGCGCAGGCAGACTGGTGGGCCTTGACAACGGTGACAGCACGGATTATGACCAGTACAAGGGTACCTGCCGCAAGCTCTTTAACGGCAAGCTTCTCGCTGTGATAGCTGCCAAAACGGAGCCGGGACCTGTCAGCATAACGGTACGAGACATCGGCGTAAAAGAAGATATCGAACCGGCGAAGCTGCTGGTACAGGCAGTTGCCACAGAGGTGCCGGAAGGTGTCAGCGCTATAGAAGAAAATAAAGATGAGCCTCTGGTAACAGGAAAGCCGGATATGATTCCGGTCAGAAAGATTGAGCTGGTAAGCGAAGATGGCCAGGTATTCAGCGAAAATAAGACCGACATTGTGGTGAAGGCATATCTGTATCCGGCAGATGCAACGGATAAAGAGGTAGTCTTCTCCGTGGTGAATGATGCCGGTATTACTTCCAATCTGGCAGAAGTGGAAATTCTGCCTGCGGAAGAGAACGGTTCTGGTTCAACTGACGGCAATCAGGCTGTTCGCTGTCGTGTCCATGCAAAAGGAGACGGTGCGTTCAGATTGCGGGCGGCTGTGAAGAACGGTACCGATAAGGTGAAGCTTTTATCTCAGTTGGAATTTTCCGTAAGCGGCCTGGGAGAGGCGTATCTGGATCCCTATGGCTTTATTGCGGGTGCATTGTATAATTACAGCGTAGGCGACGTGGGCGGCTTCTCCGAGAAGAGTGTTGCCAGCGCCCAGGAGGGCATCAGCATCATTGGCTACAAGGGACTGGATTTTGGTGAATATGGTTCTGATGAAATTACCCTGCCAATCTTTACCCAGAGCGGTGACCCTCACTATCTGCAGATATGGGAGGGCATTCCCGAGGAAGAAGGCAGCGAGATGTTAGCGGATGTAGTATACCAGAAGCCCAGCATCTGGGACGTATACCAGCCGGAGACCTATAAGCTGAAGAGACGTATCAAGGGCATTGCTACCCTTTGCTTTGTCATAAAGGACCAGCGGTATTTTATCAAAGGCTTCTCCTTTACTAAGCCGGAAAAAGCCTATGAAAAACTGTATGCGACGGAATACAACAACCTGTACGGCGATACCTTTACCGTAAAAGAGGATGCGGTAGAGGGCATCGGCAACAACGTATCTCTGGAATATGAAAATATGGACTTCGGAGAAAAGGGCTTTACACAGATTACCATCTGCGGGCGTACGAAGTTGCCGGCCAACTCCATTCATATCCGTTTCTTCGCAGAGAGCGGTGAGGCTGTGAACCAGTTGGTAGAATTCCCCCACAGCGAGGAGTATACGGAGGTGACTTTCCCGTTGCAGAGCATTACCGGAAAGAACAAGGTAATATTCGTGTTCCTGCCGGGTTGTGACTTTGATTTTAAGTGGTTTCAGTTTTCATAAAGACCGCGAGTTAATAATGGAATAATTCATGCCGATATAAAGATTAGCCCCTGTTTCCCTGAAATTACCTTTTGGTGGGAGCAGGGGCTTTTATAGAAGAAATTGTTGCGGGGAAGGATCCCCGATGGCTGTCGCAGGCAAAGTTTGCGGCTTTGCAGCAGCCACATGCAGACAAGGAGGTAACAGAGGCATGAAAATCAATCAAAGCACTGTCGCCATGGCGGCAGAGAGACAGGCATCGAAGGTGTATGCCAGACAGGTGACGGTAGGTGAACGGTATTGGGTGAGGGGCGCAACTTCTCAGGCTGCAAAGAAAGAGGCAGCAGATAGTGCAGGATGGTCTGAAAAATCTGCAGAAGTGGAGTTTTCGGGACAACAGGAAAAAATGGAAGCCGAAAAGCAGGAGCAGCAGAGCAAACAGCTTACAGGAAGCTGGCGGCAGTTACAAAAGCACTTGGAAAAGCTGAATGGAGCACCGGTAGAGGCGGCACCGGGAGACACAGAAGAAGATTTCAAAATCAAGATGCTAAGAAGGCTGCTGGAATCCCTGCGCGCTATGCAGGAGGGCAGAGTACCGGATTACAGTAAGCTGGAAAAGCTGGAGCAAAGAAGTGTGAGCTTTTCTGCAGAGGCATCTCAGAGCTTTTCTTTTTCCCTGGCAGCATTCGGTGCGGTACCGTCATCCGGCAGCAGTGTGTCGGTGGGTGGAACCGGCCACTGGGAAGAGCGTGTGACCATGTCCAGCATTTTCTCGGAAAAAGAAGTAACGTCTTTTTCAACGGTAGGTACGGTAAAGACTGCGGATGGACGGGATATCAGTTTCAATTTGAATCTGGAAATGTCCCGGGAGTTTACCCAGACGGTAGGCATGGAATATGCCAGAAAGACCTTTTGCGTAGACCCGTTAGTCATCAACCTGGAGGGCAATCCGGCCTCTTTTTCCGACCAGACCTTTTTCTTTGATCTGGATGGCGACGGAGAAAAGGAAGAGCTGGCAGAACTTTCTGCGGGCAGCGGCTTTCTGGCGTTGGATAAGAACCATGACGGTGTCATTAATGATGGCAATGAGCTGTTCGGCACAAAGAGCGGGGATGGTTTTAAAGACCTTGCAGCCTATGATGAGGACGGCAATGGCTGGATAGATGAAAATGACAGTGTGTTTAAGGATTTAAAAATCTGGACCAAGGATGAAGACGGCAGGGAACGGTTGGTTGCCATCGGGGCAGCAGGCGTAGGTGCCATCTATCTTGGAAAGGCGGCTACGGAGTTTTCCTTGAATAAACAGGAGAACAATGAGACCCAGGGCATTGTGCGGAGTACCGGTATTTACCTGAAGGAAAGCGGAGAAGTGGGCACCATACAGCATGTGGACCTGGTAATCTGACCTTTGCCATTTGGCATAATCGTGATATACTTATAGTAGTATTGCAAGCAGGCTTGTATACCAAGTCTGCTTGTGTTATGAGTGTACAGGAAAAGATAAAAAGGAGAAGTGTCATGAAGCTGTTTGTATATAGTCTGAGGGAATTTGATGAGAAGCAATATTTTGATGCATGGTGTGAGAAGTACGGTGTTACCTATCGTGCTACTGCGGAGGGGCCGCACCCGGACAATCTTTCCCTTGCCAAAGGATATGATGCGGTCAGTATCATCACGACGCCTCTGGATAGGGAGATGCTTGCCGTTCTGAAGGAGGGCGGGGTAAAATGCATTTCCACCCGCACGGTAGGATATGATCATATAGATATGGAGGCGGCCAGGGAACTGGGATTGACAATCTGTAACGCCCCCTATCCGCCTAACAGCGTGGCTAACTACACCATTATGCTGATGCTGATGTGCTGCAGAAAGGTGACGCATATTCTGCAAAGGAGCGCTTTGCAGGATTACAGCCTGAAGGGAAAAATCGGAATGGAACTGTCCAACTGTACCGTAGGTATCGTCGGTACTGGAAAGATTGGACGCACGGTCCTCGCCCACCTGAAGGGCTTTGGCTGCCGCCTGCTGGCACATGATCTGTATCCGTCTAAAGAGGTGGAAGGAATAGCAGAGTATACGGACTTAGATACCCTGTATCGGGAGAGCGACATCATTTCCCTCCATATGCCTTCTACAGCGGACAACTTCCATATGATTGACGAAGCGGCCCTTTCCAAAATGAAGGATGGCGTTATTCTGATCAATACAGCCAGAGGAAGCCTTATCGATTCCCAGGCTATGATAAGGGGTCTGGAAAGCGGTAAAATTGGGGCAGCAGGACTGGATGTTATCGAGAACGAAACCGAGCTTTACTATTTCAACCTTTGCGGAAAGCCTATGGACAACCATGAGCTGGCGCTGCTCAAGGCCTTTCCCAATGTCGTCGTGACGCCCCATACGGCTTTTTATACGATGGAGGCCGTAGAGCACATGGTGAAGAACAGCATAGCGGGTTGCCTGCATGCATTGAGCGGGGAAGAGAACCCGTTTCAGGTGTAAACTATTTCCTAAATTGTGCCATCATCTGAAGGAAGCCTTCTTCCTTTATGATGGCAATCCCGGAGCCTTCATCTCCGAGTACGATCAGATTGTCTCCCGGCTCAATCTGAAATACCCTTCTTGCCTTTGCGGGGATGACAATCTGGCCTTTATCGCCCACCTTCACCACACCGAACATGTGCTTTCCCTTTGGCGGTACACCCAGGCCGGTAGCTTTGCTGTCATAATTCACCAGATCGTCCAGAGATACCCCGAACACTTCTGCAATCTGTTTGCATTTTTCTACGTCCGGCAGAGATTCTCCGGTCTCATACTTGGATAAGGTCTGTCTGCTGACATTGATTTTGTCTGCCAGCTCCTCCTGGGAGAGCCCTTTCATTTTTCTGAGTGCGATGAGGTTGTCCTTAAACATAATCTTTACGCTCCTTTTTCACTTTGTATTTCGCTTGATTCCAAGCACACACCACCGGATGACCGGGATACGGG
>JBJFCM010000224.1:0-6446 GCA_051888955.1 Lachnospiraceae bacterium
TTTTTCATTTCCCGGAATCGGATTGGAAGAAAAGATAACGGTATCCCCGGGGCCGATGGTAATCTTTTTATGCATATTGGACGCCATTCTGGAAAGCGCCGCCATACTCTCACCCTGGCTGCCCGTTGTAATGATAACCTGCTGCTCAGGAGGGTAATTTTTTAACTGATCCACATCTATCAGCGTCTTGTCCGGAATATTCAGATACCCCAGACTGGAAGCTGTCTCAATGATGCTGACCATGCTTCTGCCCTCCACCACAACCTTTCTGCCGAATTTGTAGGCTGTATTGATGATCTGCTGTACACGGTCTACATTGGAAGCAAAGGTAGCCACAAAGATGCGGGTATTCTTATGATCTGCAAATAAGGTGTCAAAAATCTTACCTACGGTCTTTTCGGAAGGCGTAAAACCGGGACGCTCCGCATTGGTGGAATCACACATCAGTGCCAACACACCCTTTTTACCGATTTCAGCAAAGCGCTGCAAATCGATAGCATCTCCGAATACCGGCGTGTAATCGACTTTAAAGTCACCGGTATGCACTACCGTTCCTGCAGGTGAATAAATGGCGAGAGCTGCCGCATCTACAATACTATGGTTGGTCTTAATAAATTCGATTCTGAATTGTCCCAGATTAATGGACTGTCCGAATTTGACTACCTTTCTCTTTGTTTTCTTTTCCAGTTCATGTTCCTTTAATTTATTTTCAATGATACCCATCGTCAGCTTGGTCGCATAAATGGGCACATTGACTCTGCGCAGCACATAAGGCAGCGCGCCGATATGGTCCTCATGTCCGTGAGTAATAATAAACCCCTTCACCTTATCCAGATTTTCCTCCAGATAGGTCACATCCGGAATCACCAGATCTATTCCCAGCATATCATCTGCCGGGAAGGAAAGACCGCAGTCTACCACAACAATACTGTCCTCGTATTCAAAGGCAGTAATGTTCATACCAATCTGTTCCAGGCCGCCCAAAGGGATAATCTTCAGCTTGGAACCACTATTATTTTCTTTTTTCTTCAATCAATTTACCTCCATATACCTGCAGTCACAGCTCTGCCTCTGACAAATGTCCCTACGGGTCATCCTGCCGGTGAAACCTGAAAAGGTGCTCTCTTTCCGCACAAAACCTTTCCGCCCATTTAAGTGCAGAAAACCTTCTTTCAATTTACCGGTCAGCCGACACTGCCGCCACTGCTCTTCATTTATTTATTTTATACGCTACGGCTAAGGCCGTAGGAAAATAATCACTCTAACGTAACGTCTTCCATCATGCTCTGAAAAACCTGTGCAACCGCATTCAGTTCCTCATCATCCTCCACTATGGCATAGACGCTCTCTGCTTCACCATCCTGGGATAAATCCTTTAAAATCAAGGCATCTCCATCCCCATCTTCCACATCTGTCACCAGAATATAGTCCATACCGCCAATTCTGGTCTGCTCCAGTACATAAAAATCTACCGCTTCCCCATCTGTTCCATCGGGGCAAAATGTAATCTTCTCCACTAATTCTTCTCCTTCATCTGCCGCATGTCCAAATAGCCCTGCAAAATAAAACAGGCTGCTATCCTGTCCACATGCTCCTTCCGCTCTTCTCTGCGGATACCTGCCTCCATCATAGCCTTATCGGCAGCCACGGTCGTAAGCCGTTCATCCCAAAGGATAACCGGCAGACCGGTCCTTCTCTCCAGCTTGTCCTGAAAATCCTTCGTCAGCTCTACCCGCACGCCTTCTGTATTGTTCATATTCTTGGGCAATCCAAGCACGATTTCTTCTACTTCATACTCTACAATCAATTCTTCAATGCGCGCCAGCGTCTGACGCAGTTTATTTTCTTCCTTGCGGCGGATTATCTCGATTCCCTGGGCAGTAAGGAGCATCGGGTCGCTGATTGCCACTCCCACCGTCTTAGAACCGAAATCCAGTCCCATAATTCGCATGTATCTTCTCCCTCATCCCGGTGCTTCCGCACATCATCTTCCAACTGACTCAGTTGTATATGCATATGAGCATGTCAGTGCACCGGACTACTTCCAGTGATTGTTACGGATATATTCTGTCAGAAGTTCCTCCACCAGCTCGTCCCGTTCCACCTTCATAATGAGGCTCCTGGCATTTTTATGGCTGGTAATATAGGTAGGATCTCCGCTCATGATATAACCTACAATCTGATTCACAGGATTGTAGCCCTTCTCTGTCAGTGCTTCATAAACTGTAGACAGCACTACCTTCACTCCGGTTTCCGGTTCTGTCTCCACTTTAAAATATTGCGTATTTTCCAAGTCCTGCATACTGTTTCACCCCTCGTCGTTTATATTCTATCTTAAACCATCTTTTCCCAAAATTCAACCTACATGGCTTAAAGTTTAGAAAATTTAGAAAATTTACATCATTTTTTAATCCATCAACAGAATTTCATCATTCAAAAAACCTGTAATCTTACCTGTAACCATGCAATTGGACAGATTTTCGCCGGTCTGCTTTGCCACACGGACATACCGGGTGGTATGGCCCAGTTGATAGCGGACGCCGCCAATCTCTTTTGCATCTTCAAACAATACTTCTTCCTCTTTCCCTATGTAAGCTGCTCTGAAACTCTTCGACTGCTCCTTTTCCAGTGCCAGAAGTCTGCTGCTTCTTGCTGACTGTTCCTTCCCCGGAACCTGCCCCGGCATGACCGCTGCCTTAGTCCCCTTTCTTTTGGAATATTTAAAAACATGCATTTCATAGAATTGCACTCTTTCCAGAAAAGCCGCTGTCTGTGCAAATTCTTCTTCCGTTTCTCCCGGAAACCCAACAATGACATCCGTGGTGATTGCGGGATGGTCATATACCTTGCGAAGACGCTCCACACATTCTAAGTATTCACCTGTAGTGTAATGTCTATTCATTCTTTTCAGGGTTTCATCACAGCCACTCTGCAGGGAAAGATGAAAATGAGGACAGATTTTCGGCATAGCCGCAAGCCTTTCTGCTGCCTGTGCGGTCATCACCCTTGGTTCCAGAGAGCCCAGCCTGATGCGCTCGATTCCTTCTATATCCTGTATTCTCTCTAACAAGTCCAGAAGCTTGGAGCCTCCCTTGTAATCTCTCTGACCCGTCTCTCTTTTCCTGATGACGCTTTCTCCCCTGTTCCAGGCCTCATCCTCGAAGTCTATTCCATAAGAGCTGATATGGATACCGGTCAACACAATTTCTTTATAGCCTGTCCCTGCCAACCCCGAGATTTCCTCTCTGATATCCTCCCATCTGCG
This sequence comes from Lachnospiraceae bacterium, assembly GCA_051888955.1. GTDB lineage: Bacteria > Bacillota > Clostridia > Lachnospirales > Lachnospiraceae > Acetatifactor. The sequence continues at coordinate 3,266 of JBJFCM010000224.1, forward strand.
GCTGCGGACTCTTCCTCTGGCATAGGGAATGATACAGTAAGAGCAGAACTGGTTACAGCCGTCCTGTATTTTGATATAGGCTCTGGTGTGCTCCGCGGTATGCTTTAAGGTCATTTCCTCATAGTCACATCCATTGTTGATATCCAGGATGCCTGCATTTGGCACCCGGCCACCCTTTTCTTTCCCATTTTCCTCCGGCTGCCCGTTCTCCCTCTCCTTTAAAAAGGCCTCCAGTATTGACACCATTTCTTTCTTTTGGTTATTACCGATTGCAAGGTCAACAGCAGCATCCTTAAGTACCTCTTCTCCACCGGTCTGCACATAGCAGCCTACAGCCACCACTATTGCCTTGGGATTTCGGGCCTTGGCCTGATGAAGCATCTGCCTGCTCTTCCTGTCAGCTATATTGGTAACCGTGCATGTATTTATAATATAAATATCTGCCACTTCATCAAATGGTACAATAGTATAGCCCTTTTCTTGTAAAATTTGTTGCATAACGTCCATTTCATAAGAGTTCACTTTGCACCCCAGGTTATGTAATGCTACACTTTTCATATTATTCCTTTCGATTTTTGTATTGTTTTATCATTGACTTTTATTCCTGAACCCATTAATATGAAAACAGAAGGTATGAATAAATAAGGAGGTAATTACAATGAAAACAGTTCAGATTTCTTTAAACTCCATTGACAAAGTAAAATCTTTTGTTAATGATATTACAAAGTTTGACTATGATTTCGACCTGGTATCCGGCAGATATGTAATCGATGCAAAATCTATCATGGGTATTTTCAGTTTGGATCTTTCCAAACCCATTGACTTAAATATCCATGCTGAAGAGAACATCGACGATGTAATGGCTGTATTAAAGCCTTATCTGATTTAATCAGGTTTCAGTCAGCAAGAAGAAAAGCAGAACACCTTGGAATTTTCCGAGGTGTTCTTTTTTTACGCTTCTTTCACAATAATGACTTCATCCGTATCCAGTGCGGTCTGCACCAGTTCCTCTATCTTTTCTTTGAGATTTTCTTCATGTCTGCGGATAATCTTAAGGTTCGGCTTCGTAACGGGATGCTTTGCCACAAATATGGTACAGCAGTCCTCATAGGGCAGAATAGAAGTTTCGTAGGTGCCGATTTTTTCGGAAACCTCTACGATTTCCTGCTTGTCAAAGCCGATAAGCGGTCTGTACACCGGCAGTTCGCATACTTCATTGGTAGCCACCAGGCTATGCATGGTCTGGGAAGCCACCTGTCCGATGCTTTCACCGGTTACCAGTCCCAGGCACTCCGTATTTTGGGCAATCTGCTCCGCAATGCGCATCATATATCGGCGCATGATAATCGTCAGCTCCTCGTGGGGGCATTTCTCATAAATATAAAGCTGAATATCCGTAAAATTAATGACATGCAGATAAATCGGACCGGTATATCTGGACACGATTCGGGCTAAGTCTATGACCTTTTGCTTTGCACGTTCACTGGTGTAGGGCGGCGCATTGAAATATACTGCGTCAATTTTTACACCTCTCTTGGCTATCATATAACCGGCAACCGGAGAGTCAATGCCGCCGGATAGAAGCAGCATGGCCTTGCCGCCTGTACCCACAGGCATCCCCCCCGGCCCCGGGATTATTTCCGAATAGATATATATTTTTTCCCTGACTTCAATATTGAGCAGAATATCCGGCTTGTGAACATCCACACGCATGGAAGGATAAGCGTTCAGGATAGCCTCTCCCAAATCAGCATTCAGAACCATGGATTCCTTGGGATAGTTCTTTCGCGCTCTTCTCGACTGCACCTTAAAGGTCTTATTCTTATCCGGATAGACATTGTCGATATAGGCAATCACATCTTCACAGAGCTTCTCAAAGCCCTCGTCCTCTACATAGACAACGGGACAGATACCGGAGATACCAAATACTCTCTGCAAATGCTCCACCGTTTCATCAAAATCAAAATCTGACAATGCATCCACATAAATGCGTCCCTGTGTCTTATGCACCAGAAATTCGCCGTCACATTTTTTCAGGGCATACTTTATCTGTGCCACCAATGCATCCTCAAACAGATACCTGTTCTTACCTTTTACGCCGATTTCGGCATATTTTATCAAAAATGCTTTAAACATATTTTCCTCTTTTCCTGCTATTTTCTGGTGTATTTACGCAACATGGGAATCATATCATACATTGTATTCAATGTATAGTCCAATTCTTCTTCCGTGGTAAAAACAGACATACTGAACCGGATAGTGGAATCCAGCAAGTCCTTATCGATATTGATTCCCTTCAGAGTAGCCGATACGGCAGCATGTGGTTTGTTAGACGCGCATGCACTGCCGGACGAAACATAAATACCCTTATCCTCCAGGGCATGCAGCATGACTTCACTGCGGATACCTCTTATGGAAACACTGATGATATGGGGCGCACTATCCGTCCCGGTAAGACCGTTTACCTGCACATCATCCAGCCTTCCAAGGCCTTGAATAAAGCGCTCCTTTAAGCCGTACAGACGCATGGTATCTTCTTCCAGATGTTCATACATCATTTCCGATGCTTTTGCCAGCCCCGCTATGCCGGGTACATTTTCCGTACCGGAGCGAAGATTTTTCTGCTGTCCGCCTCCGTAAATAATATTGTGTATCTTGACGCGTTCTCCAATATATAAGAAACCGACACCCTTGGGGCCGTGGATTTTATGGCCGCTTACGGAAAGCAGATCTATCCCCATTTTTTTGGGGAAGATACGGAACTTACCAAAACCTTGTACAGCATCTACATGAAAAAGAATAGCCGGATTTATACTCTTAATCAATTTTCCTGCTTCTGCAATGGGCTCCACTGCACCGATTTCGTTGTTGGTGTGCATAATGGATACCAAAATCGTATCCGGCCGGATGGCCTTCCGCAAATCTTCCAGAGAGATTCGTCCTACCTTATCTACCGGCAGATATGTCACCTCAAAACCCTGGTCCTCCAAGTAGTGCATGGTCTGCAGGACTGCTGGATGTTCTATCTGCGTCGTAATCAGATGCTTCCCGGCGCGATAGTTAGCCATGGCACAGCCTATCAGCGCAAGATTATCCGACTCCGTTCCTCCGGAAGTAAAACAGATTTCTTTTTCACTTACCTTCAAAAGCTTTGCTATTGTTTCTCTGGCATATCGGATAT
>JBJFCM010000225.1:0-4296 GCA_051888955.1 Lachnospiraceae bacterium
ATCAGAAGATGTTCGGCTTCTTTATCATTCCTGTCCTGAAAGCTGACAAAGTATTTCTTGTCGAATTTTCCCACATATAATTCTTTCCCATTCGCCGTTTGCTGCTTTGCCGGATAAAGGCCCCTGATAAAATCCGTATTTTTTATAACCAGCATAAACTCAGCCTTACACCGGTGAATTAAAAAGTCAGCCAGCCTTATCTGGTCCTCTTTTCCGAACTCATTCTGGGCATAGGTACTGAATTCCGTATCGTAGGGCGGATCCAGGAAAACAAAATCCTTCTGTTGCGGTGTGTGCTTTCTGAAGAACTCTTCAAAGTCCAGATTCTCAATCACAGTGTTCCCAAGCTGTTTGACCAGCTCCGGATTCGTAAAATACTGTGCCTTTTTCATGATGGACTTTTTGTTATATGATATTCCACCGTATGGCACATTGAACTTGCCCTGTGCATTGTATCGGAACATGGATGCATAACAAAACTCCCGTACGAAAAAATATATTGCCGTTGCACAGGGAACGCTTATGGCAAATTCTTCGATATGATTATACAGATATCGGAAATGCATATAAAAGGCATTTTTAAAGGCGCATTCCAGATTGAGGACGATATCTTCCGGCTTCAGGTCGCCTTTTTCAGCCTCCAATTTCTTCATTCTGGAAATCTTATTGACAAAGCTCTTATTGATCTCAATCAGGAAATTTTCAATCGCTCTGTTGAAGCTCCTGTTCAAAAGCCCATTGAATTCTTCGGCGTTTCTGATTACAAATTCAGAAATCGCATCGCTTAGCTGTGTGGCGTTTATCTCATCATTTTTATATTCATAGTAGATGCCCACCAGTTCATCGGTATGGTTCTCGATCACCTGCCCCATAATCGTCCAGTTATGGTCTATTTCATGAAGCTTCTCCAAAAACTCTGCATTTTGCGTTTTTACCATATGATAGAGGTTGACCAGCTCCGTTGATTTATCATTTATGTAGTATGCATCGCTGTCCAGTGAAAAATATACCGCACCGCCACCGATGAAGGGTTCGTAATAATTCTTACAGTTGTCCGGTAAGTTTGGCAAAATATATTTTAGCTCCTTTTCTTTTCCCCCCGGATACTTCAATAAAGGAGACAATTTCACTTGCTTTTCTTTGACTGACATTTTCAGCTTCCCTTCTGATTTTCTTGTTTCCAGCTATATATACAATCCTTAATCCCTTGTTCCCACATTTCATAATTATCGCATTTTATGGAACTGTTTGCAATGCTCTCAAGGAGGGCCTTGAAATCATCTATATCTCTGTTATTCCCATAAATAAACCGGATAATATCAATATACTGTTCTATGGTCAGCGGTATCACCGGCACCGGAGAACCTACCCAGCTTTCCCTGTTCAAAATAAAAAACTGCCACATTGTCCTCACATTGATACGAGAGGATAAGAATAACCCTAATACCTGCTTTCCGGCATGCTCCTTGATAAAGCTCAGGACATGGTCTATCACACTGGAGGCCTCATGCTCCCACTGGCGCACTCCCGTCATCAGGGAAACCTCCGGAACGATAATATACCCGTTTTTATACAGCTCCATATCGGGAGTATTTCCTACACCCGGGGCAAAGCTCTTGGGTGTCAGATCCTCTTCAATCTTGAAATTTCTCTTTACTACCTGTTCCCCTTCTATTGCAATTAAGGATTTCCAGGTATTCACTTCCAGCCACAAGGCGCTCATATCTTCGTTTGCCAGGATATCCCCAAATTTATCCAGAATATTCCTTCTCTCCGCTTCCGTCTTAGACAACACCTTAACGAAATATTCCTCATTATGGGATACAATGGCATCACTTAACAGATTTTCATATTCTTTTAAATCATTTGCGTCCGTGGCAGCGGATGCATCCAAAACCAGCCTGCCGATATCATCTAAGGTTATTTTTGCTTTTTCCCTGTATTCCTCGTCAGCCAGCTCCATTTTATAGGTGAGCAGCTTTGCTTTTTCCGCAATGATTGCCTTTCGTTCTTCCGGATTCTCCCAGGGTAATGTCACATTGTGAGAACTGCCGAACCACTGCATATACTCATCCAGTGAAAACACTTCCGGATGAGTGAACTGATATTTCTCCTGCAGCATTCTGACTTTGGTCTTCGAATGCTCCGCCACTCTTATTTTGGTGGCAATGCTTCTTCCTGACGCAGAAAACAGACCGGTATAAATCAACGTCCTGGTTAAGGCCTCGGCATACTCATAATAACTATCCGCCTGATTTTTCATTTGCCCGTAGGCTTCTTTATAAACCCGTAAAAAAAGCTTCTTAACCTCTGCCGTATCGTTCTTATTTTGCAGCAGGGCATAACCTTCCTTGAAATCTGCAATCGCCTGCATGGCTTTGGGAATATCTTTCGTATCATCACAGCCAAAGAGTAGCGCCAGCTCACTTCTGTTCAGGCTTTCAAAGCTACGAAATGCTTCCAGCACAGCCTGTAATGGAAAAACAAATCTGCCGTTCTTTACCCTGGAGGCTTCATATACACAGTTCGGCACTCTCAGCTTCAACAGCTGCTTGAGATAATCCTCATCATCGAAGGTCCCGTGTACGATTTTATTGCCCACTTCCGTAACGGCAATTCTTCCATCCTTTTTCACATATCCGAAACCAAAGAATTCATAGGCTCCTTTATCCATCCTGCCGTTGGCTTCTGTTTCCTGATTATCCTTTGTACCGGACAGATAATCCTTGAAGGATAGCGAGGCCAGCCAGGTATCATCATCACTATGTGCAGAATAAATATAGGATCTTCTAACCGGGTGAACTGCTTTCCCATCATGTTTACTTACGGCTGAAGATTTTTGGTTCCAGTCTTCCCCCTCTAATGCTGCAAAGAACGGAAACCATTGTATCGTCTTAGTGATGCTTCTCGGTTTCGTCTTCCATGACCAGCTCATAGCGTTCCTCCCCTTTCTCCGTCCGATGCTTCATCGCTTTTTCTCAGAACATATTATACACAATTTAGCAGATAGAAGAAAGCCCCAAAGCTTTAATCAGGAAGCAGAAAAATGAAAACAAGCGAACTGATTAATAGCATATACGGATAAAACAAATTCGGAATGATATCGAAGGCCGATACCACACATCCCAATTCCGCTGCCGCAGAAATAGCAACCAGCATCTGGGCACCGTAAGGAATGATCCCCTGAAAGATACAGGAAAAGGTATCCAGAACGGAAGCTGCCTTTTTCGGAGAAATATGGTAGCTTTCTGCCATTTCCCTGGCAATAGGATTGGCCATGACGATAGCTACCGTATTGTTAGCCGTGGCAATATCCATGGTTCCCACCAACAGCCCCATACCGAGCTTTCCTCCCTTGGGCCCTTTGAATACCTTTTTAATCAATGCCAGCAGTGCTGCAAAACCACCATATTCACCAATCAGCGCACAGATGGCAGCCACCAGTATCGCAACCATGGCAGTTTCAAACATACCGGATACACCGGAGCCCATATTAGCCAGCATGTCCACCACCGTGGTAGTGCCTGTTGCCAGCATAATGACCATACCGCACAGGATTCCGGCAAGCAGTACCAAAAACACATTGATACCGATAATCCCGCCTGCCAGAACCAGAATATACGGAATAATCTGGATTAGACTGTATTCTCCTATGACGGCTTCCCCCACATCCGTTCTCATGGATTTGATAAAGATGAGGACCAGCGTAAGAAGGGCTGCCGGAAAAGCAATCTTAAAGTTTTCTCTGAACTTATCCTTCATCTCACAGCCCTGCCCGTTACATGCCGCAATCGTGGTATCGGAGATAAAGGACAGATTATCCCCAAACATGGCACCACCGATTACAGCCCCCAGACACAACGGTATGGCAAAACCGGAACTGTTCGCCACCGCTACCGCAATCGGCACGAGCAGAGTTATGGTGCCTACGGAGGTTCCCATGGCAAGCGATACAAAGGCACTGACCACGAACAACACCAGCACCGCGTATCTGACCGGAATCAGTGACAAAAGGAAATACGCTACGCTCTCCGCACTGCTTCTGCCTACCACACCCACAAAAACCCCGGCCGTCATAAAAATGAGCACCATGGTAACAATATTCTTATTCCCTATCCCCTTGGCCATAATGGTCAGCTTATCCTCAAAGGAGACTCTGGGATTCTGAATACATGCCACCAACAGGGCAACCAGAAAAATGACCACAATGGGAATATTGTAAAATCCCATGGGTATTTGCAATACATATTCAAATAAAATACCAAGCCCCAGATAGAGCACCAGAAAAACACCAAT
>JBJFCM010000225.1:4396-6372 GCA_051888955.1 Lachnospiraceae bacterium
TCTATAAATAATTTTCTATAATTAATTTTCCATACACATTTTTCTTGCCTGTTCAAATATCTCTACATATTTTTCTGCATCTGTATTCGGCAGAAAGACATAATTAAACTCTCTTTCTATGTTCCACCCTTCCACATGAAATTCTGCAAGCATCTCATTATGCTTTCCCGCAATCTGGTAGGCGAAGGTTATACCCGCATTGGCAGCTACCAGTTGTTCCAGCAACCCCAAATTCCCAATGCTGATTACCCGCTCAAAATCATCTATCGTGTGATTATTTGCCTGCAGCATCCTTTCTAATATATTTCTCGTTCCGGACCCCATTTCCCTGACAATAACTGTTTCCTTCAACAGGTTCTCCAGCGAAACAGTTTTTCCGGCAAAAGAATGCTCTCTGCTGCAAAATCCCACATATGATTCCACCTCATACAACCTGTGCGCATACATATGCTGATCAAAAAAGCCTTCAATCAGTGCAAAATCTATTTTTCCCTGATTCAATAATTCCAAAATACGTATTGTGTTATCCGTCTCAATCGATAATTTATTTTTCTTATCTCTTAAAAAGTATTCTACCGTCCCGGCAATCACATGCTCTCCAATCGTTTTTGTCGTTCCAATCGAAAAATAATACCCTTCCTTCTCCTTCAGCTCTTCTATGAGTTTTTTCTCCTGATAATTCTGCGTATATGCATATCGCAGGAGGGTTGCGGCCTCCGGCGTCATGGATAGCTTTCTCTTATCATAGGAAAAAAGCTTGCAGCCATAATAGTCTTCCAGATATTGAATATGCTGTGTTACTGCAGGCTGCGTAATGTTCAATATTTCTGCCGTCATACGGTAATTCATTGTTTTACATAATGTGACAAAAGTTTCTATTCTATAATCCAGCATAACATCTCCATAATTTTTTCTTATTAATTGATTATTTTTAATAATTATACTTTATCATCATATTCTGATATAATCAACCCGACTTCAAAGAAAGGACACAAAAATATGAAAAAATGTATAAAAATCATTCCCGGATTTCTTATTGCCCTTATCATCGCTATCGCAGCAAGATGGCTGGAAGCCCTTCTCCCCATCCACTTAATAGGTGCATCTGTGATTGCCCTGTTTATCGGCATGGCTATCAATCATTTTCGTAAACCAGGCGATACCATGATGATTGGATTAAAGTTTACTTCTAAAAAGGTATTGAAGTTTGCTATTATTTTATTGGGAGCCTCCCTCAGCATCGGAACCATCCTGGAGGTGGGGAAAATCTCCCTCACGGTTATGCTCTTTACCTTACTTACCTGCTTCGGAGGCGGGTACTTTGTTGGTAAAGCCCTTGGACTTAACTGGAAACTTTCTAATCTGATTTCTGCCGGAACCGGCATCTGCGGAGGTTCAGCCATTGCTGCCATCGCACCTGTCATAGATGCCGAAGACAATGATATTGCTTATGCAATGTCTGCAACCTTTTTATTTGACATGGCAATGATTGTACTTTTCCCTATTATGGGACGTGCATTAGGACTTAATGATATGGCGTATGGCCTGTGGGCAGGAACTGCCGTCAATGACACCTCCAGTGTAGTGGCTGCCGGTTACGCTTTTTCAGAAGCCGCAGGAGACTTTGCGACCATGGTAAAGCTCACCCGTACACTTTCCATCATTCCTACTGTTATCATATTTGCTTTCATTGAGCTGCATATAAAAAAGAAGGCTGCCATAGCGAAAGGCGATACCGTAACAGAAAAGGCGAAAATAAATATTCTCACACTTTTTCCCTGGTTCATCATCGGTTTTCTTGCACTTGCCATTATCAACAGCCTTGGATTTATCCCTGCTTCTGTTTCCACCGCTGCCAAAGACTTAAGCAAACTGTTAATGGTCTGTGCCTTAGCAGCCATCGGATTGAACACAAGCTTTAAGGATATGAAAAAATCGGGCATTGCACCCATGGTTCATGGATTTATTATTTCTGC
>JBJFCM010000226.1:0-1686 GCA_051888955.1 Lachnospiraceae bacterium
CTATCCCAGGGGCAGCCGCTTACGGTGGATACCGTATATGAAACCGGTAAGAAGTTACAGGAGACCTACAGACAGGCGGGTGAGGCCTACGAGACCATGATGACAACACCCCGCCGGGATATGGGTGACAGCATCAGGACGGCTTTCCGCAATGTGGACGAATTGCTGCTTAATATGGGACAGGAGCTGACAGAGGACAACCGTAAGGCGGTGCGGAGCATCAGCTATAACCATATGGAACTGACAGAGGAAAACCTGTTGGCAGTGAAGGGAGCCGATAAGGTAGTGCAGAGAGTCGTGGAAAAAATGACGCCCTCCGCAGTGCTTTCCATGATACGGGAGGGAATCAATCCTTTAAAGACCTCCATGGAGGAGTTGGATACCTATCTTTCAGACAGGGAAGATTATACGGAAGATAGTGAAAAATACAGCCGCTTTTTATATCAGCTGGAAAAAAGCAAGGATATCACGGAAGAAGAGAGGGAATCCTTTATCGGTATCTACAGGCTTCTCCGCCAGATTGAAAAGTCCGATGGTGCAGCAGTGGGAAATCTGGTGAGCAGTCAGGCAGAAATCAATTTTGCAAATCTTCTTTCCGCAGTGCGAACCGGCAGAGTGAAGGGTGTGGACATTTCTGTGGATGAAGGCTTTGGCGGCCTTACAGAAGCAGTGGAGAAGGGCATCTCTATAGATGCACAGATAGAGAAGGCCTATAGCCAGTCTCTTTTGACGGAAATCAGGGGCATTGGCACAGTAAACGATGAAACACTGCACATGCTGAGGCTGTTGGAGCAGCCTATCACGATAGATAACCTGTTGGCAGCGGACGCTTTGCGACAGAATGGTGCGAAGCCCTTTAAAAAGCTGGCAGAGGCAGAAAAAGCGGTCAGCGGAGATGAAAGCGGCTTTCAGGGAATAGAGGATGAGGAGAATGCTTTTTCCGACAGGGAAAGCTTTGAAAATGCCTATGACGAACTGCTTACACGCAGTGAAGCGCTGGCAAAGGAGCTGACCTTCGGGGAAGGGATGCACAGCGTAGACGTAAGGGCGATGCAGCTTGTCTGCAAGCAGCTCCATATTCAGGGACTACAGGCCAAAAGGGAAGAGGAGTATAATCTTCCGGAGGTAATTGACGGCGAAGTGACCGCTATTCACCTGAAGCTGGTTCATGATACGACAGAAAGCGGAAAGATTTCTGTGGGAATGGAGACTGTAGATTTGGGACATCTGGCCGGAGAATTTTCTATGGACAGCGGCAGTATTTCCGGCTATTTTGCCGGAATGGGCAAAGAAGCAGCAACCGTGCTGGAAAAAGCGGCAGCAGCTTTTTTGGATAGAATACAGGAAGTGGGCTTAAGAGCAGGCTCCATACAGGTCATAGAAGGCAGTACAAGCGGCAGCCTTGCAAAGAACGGCGGTATGGAGGAAGAAACAAAAGAGCTTTATAAGGTAGCAGGTATGATGATTGGCGCGTTGAAGGAAGCATTAATCGGGCGCGCAGATGGGAGTAAGTATGAGAATTAATTATAACGTATCGGCAATGATATCGAACAATGCGCTTTCCAACAGCGACGACCTGTTGGCGAAGTCCCTGGAAAGGCTTTCCTCGGGCTTGAAAATCAACAATGCCAAGGACAATCCGGCAGGGCTTGCCATGGCAAAGAGAATGAATGCCCAGTTGGAGGG
>JBJFCM010000226.1:1786-6365 GCA_051888955.1 Lachnospiraceae bacterium
TTAAACGGAGAATTCGATTTAAAGGCATATACCAGCGTGGAAGAGGTAAAGGTAAGCTACTGCTCCGACGGGGTTTCTGCAAGGGAGTATGAAATGACAGGAGCGTCAGTTACATATGATGCGGATGGTAATATCGATTCTTTTACGGCTACATTCGGCGCTGGCTTTCCGGAAGACTTGAAGGTGGAAGAAATCAAAGACAATGAAGTAACCCTGAAGGGTAGTCAGGACTTTGAAATCAAACTGGACTTGAGTGCGGTGGCAGCAGCAGGAACTACCAACATAGGTGATATGACAATCAATGCAACCGGTATCGGCCCCATGAGATTGCAGATCGGCTCCAATGAAGGGCAGGTTCTGGAGGTGAGGATTCCCGAGGTCAACCTAAAGAATATGGGAATCAAGGATTTGGATGTTTCCACGGAGGAAGGTGCAGCGGATGCCTTGAGCAGGATGGGCGGTGCAGTGGCTTATATTTCTTCTGTCCGCAGCCGTCTCGGTGCTTACCAGAACCGTCTGGAATCTTCCGTGAACAATCTGGATATCACCAATGAGAATATGACGGCAGCCTATTCCAGAATCATGGACGTGGATATGGCAGAGGAAATGACCAACTATACGACCTACCAGGTTTTGACCCAGGCCGGAACCTCTATGCTGGCACAGGCCAATGAAAGGCCGTCACAGGTGCTTCAGCTGTTACAATAGCAGCAAAAAAGCTTTTTAGGAATGTCCTTAAAGTACCGGGAAAGGCGGAATGAGAGAGCATATGACAAAAGAATGCAAGCAGCAGTTTACACTGCGGATTACACAGGCAAATAAGACCGAACTGATTGTGATTTTGTATGAAATGGTTTTGAGTTATCTGGAGGATGCGGAAATTGCTCTGGAAAAAGCGGAAATAGCGGAATTCAGGGAGGCTTTGCGCAAGGTGAGAGGCTGCTTCGGGGAGCTGATTGCTTCTCTGAACCTGGACTATGAACTGGCAGCAAGACTGCTTTCTCTGTATCTGTTCTGTAACAGAGAGCTTACAAAGGCTGATATCAGAAAAGAAAAAGAGCCTTTGGCACATATTCGCTCGGTGATAAGCAAGCTGCTTACCGCATACCGGGAGCTTGCTGAGCAGGACACTTCCGGGCCTGTTATGCAGAACTCCCAGACGGTATACGCCGGGCTGACCTATGGGAAGAACAGTCTATCCGAAGACATGACTGATCAGGGTGCGAATAGGGGATTCCGGGCATAGTGCCGGAGCCATCTGGTTTTCCCTTCCCGCAAGCTCAGAGAGGTATTTGTATCTTTTCAAAAGAGCATTTACCTCGTATATATAGCAGTCAATTAAATCAGGATCTGTCGCGTTGTCAAAACCCGCGTATGCTATTTCCAAGGCATATCGGGTTTTTTCTATGTCCTCCTGTATGGAGGGACAGCCAAAATCTTCCTCTATCGGCGTGCTCTCTGCCCGTTCCTGTTTAAACAATACTTTCATAAGTAACTCCTTTACCAATATAGACTCTCTTTGGTATTAAAGTATAGCCGTATTTTACCGGAATATTCCTAAGTTTTCCGATACTGGAAAAAAATTTGGAATAAAAAAGTGAGTACAATCATATTCTTCCCATGAGGGACTGAAGTAAGAGTAGTTATGATATAGTTGTTTCCCGTTTCGGCGGGCAAAAGGAGAAAAATGAATAACCAAATGGGAATGTTGATGATTGTGGGGGTATGTGCAGGAGCCCTGTTGATTGGTGCTATGCGGCGGCGCATGGAGTGGCTCTTGAATTTTGTGTTGCGGGCTGTAATTGGAACACTGGCCATTTTTTTGGTAAATTTGGGGTTTCAGAAAATGGGGATGAGCAGCGGAGTGGGTCTTAATCCCATTACTGTTTTGACATCCGGATTGCTTGGATTTCCTGGGCTTGTGGCACTTTATGGAATTCATTTTTATAAAATGTTGTAGAAAATTACCAAAAATAATTTTTCTGCATTTTACTACTGGACAAGTGAAAAGCATCCGGTTATAATTCGTTTTACAACCTGTAACGGTCTGTTGCAGGTCTTAGATATCATGATTTTGGAACATTGCGTTCCGGTTTTCGGGATTGATCATCCCACATTACCATTTACTTTTAGAAATTGGACAAGGAGGGAGGAAGTGAGATTTACATACTTTTATTTCTTTTAATGGCGGCATGCTATTTTGATTACCGCATGGACAAGATTCCCAATGCCCTGGTGCTTTTGGGAACGATATTAGCATCTGTTTACAGGGTGACGAGGTGTATTGTGGAATCGAGGGGGACGGGCGGTGTTATACCGGCTTTGGTAACAGAATTGGGATTACTGCTTTTGTGGATGGGTATTGTTTTTATGGTTCTATATCCCTTTTATATGCTGGGGATGCTGGGGGCGGGAGATGTGAAGCTCTATTGTATGTCGGCAGCATTTTTGAAGGGGAAGGACTGCCTTACTTTTTTCGCAGGAAGCATGCTCTTGGCAGCAGCAATTGCGCTGCTTAAGCTGCTTTATCAGAAAAACATCAGGGAAAGGCTCTATTATTTCTGTTCTTATCTTGTGGATATCCTTCGGCTTGGCAGCTTTCGATTGTATTTTGACGGCGCTGATTGGAAAACGAAGAGAAGAGCTTCTCTCCATATGGCCGGTCCCATGCTGGCAGGGCTGCTTCTCCATGTGTGCGGTGTCTATTGAGGTGTCTGTGAGAGGAGGATTTACTTTGAAGAAAAAAGTACTGGCGATATGTGACAGTGAAAAGGATTATCTGGACAGTATGGCGAATTTTCTGAAGGAAAAAGAAGGTTTTCCTTTTGAACTGCATACCTATACCCAGGTGGACAAACTACTGGAATTCGGGAAAAAGGAGCGGATAGAGCTGCTTTTGGTTGCAGAATCCGATTTTACCTATGAGGTGGCCGGACTTGAGACGGGAAAGACGCTGCTGCTCAATGAAAGCGGAACTGTCAGAGGGGAAAACATCAGAAATATCGATAAGTATCAAAAGGCGGAACGGGTGTGGCAGGAGCTGCTCGACAGCTATACAGCCACGCTATCCGGAGATGGCAGGAAGGTAAACTGCGGTGAGAGGGCAAAGATCATCGGCCTGTATTCACCGGTCAGACGGTGCCTTCAGACCTCGTTTGCGCTGACGCTGGGACAAGCTCTGGCAGAAAAAAGCAGGACACTGTATATCAGCTTCGAGCATTATGCAGGATGGAATCAGCTATTGGATAAAAATGTGCGGGGGGACTTGGCGGCACTGTTATATTTTGGCAAGGAGCAGGGAGAAAAATTCTTCTGCCGCCTGCAATCCATGACGATGCGGATAGGGAAGCTGCATTATATTCCGCCGGTGTATGCCGGGCAGAATCTTATCTATGTGCAGGCAAAGGAGTGGCAGGAGTTGATTGATAAGATTGCGGAAACAGGAGGCTATGATTATATCATTCTGGATTTGAGCGAAAGCATTCAGGGAACCTTTGAGATACTGCGCATGTGTGACAGAATCTATACCATTGTTCGAGAGGATGAGCATGCCAGAAGCAAGCTGGCCCAGTATGAGGAGCTTTTGCAGGCATATGAATATGAGGATGTGCTGGAAAAAACGAATAGGCAGCTCCTCCCTCATTTCAGCAGACTGCCGGAGCGGATAGAGCAGTATACCAGGGGAGAGATGGCAGAGTACATACGAAAACTTATAAAGGAAGACCTGGAGGCAGCCTAGGCCGGAAAGCAAAGGAGGGGGGCATAAATGAAGCAGAAGATAGAAGAAATGAAAGAGCTTTTGGAACAGAGACTGTTGAAAAAGCTGGACTACTCCAGAGAATCGACGGACGAGGAGGTGAAGGAGCTGATTGACAACCTGTTCTTGCAGGAGGAAGCATTGCGTACCTGGAAGGTAGAGGAAAGGCAGCAGCTAAAGCAGGATATTTTCTGTGCGCTTCGGCGGCTGGATATTTTGCAGGTGCTGTTGGAGGATAACAGCATCACAGAGGTCATGATAAATGGGCCAAATGATATTTTTGTGGAGCAGGCCGGAAAGATTAAAAAACTTCCGGAGCATTTTGAGTCCAGGGAAAAACTGCTCAATATCATTCAGAAAATCGTAGCGGACTGTAATCGTTCGGTAAATGAAGCCTCTCCCATTGTGGATGCCAGGCTGAAGGATGGCAGCAGGGTAAATGTGGTGCTGAATCCAGTTGCTATCAACGGACCAATTGTAACAATCCGACGGTTTCCCGATAAACCGGTCACCATGGAGCAGATGTTATCCTGGCACAGTATTACGAAAGAGGCAGCGGAAGAGCTGAAGACACTGGTGCAGGCAGGCTACAACATTTTTATCAGCGGAGGAACGGGGTCCGGTAAGACAACTTTTTTAAATGTATTGTCCGGTTTCATTCCTTCGGATGAACGTGTCATCACTATTGAAGACAGTGCGGAATTGCAGTTGCAGGGAATTCCCAATCTGGTGAGGATGGAGACCCGGAATGAAAATGTGGAAGGCTGTCATTCCATTGCCATCCGGGATTTGATTAAATCGTCTCTGCGGATGCGGCCGGAC
>JBJFCM010000227.1:0-6359 GCA_051888955.1 Lachnospiraceae bacterium
CCTACTATGACGAAATGACCTGGACATCACACCTGGCGGTATTGACTTATGTGAATCCTGCGGATATCCCGGATAAGGAAGTGCTGACACTGGCATGCTATTATCTCGATTATTACATGCGCAAGCGTGTCGTAGCATTCAACAAGGAAAATGAGCAGTACCGTATCACGGTAAAGGATTATTCCACCTATTCTACGATGGATGATTACGCAGCAGGTTATACGCAGCTGAATAATGATATCCTGTCGGGACAGGTACCTGATATTCTGGTAATCAATGATTACAATATGCCGGTAAACTCTTACATTGCAAAGGGTGTATTGGCGGATATTGGTCAAATGATAGATGATGATCCGGAGCTTAACAGGGAAGACTTTATGACCAATGTTTTTGATGCCTACTCAGTGGATGGCAAGCTATACAGTGTGATTCCCAGCTTTTACGTGTCTACTGTAATCGGTAAAACGGCAGATGTGGGAGAGACACCCGGCTGGACCATGGATGATTTAAAAGCGCTTATGGAAAAGCATCCGGAGTCAAGCGTCTTTGGGGAGACTATGACCAGGGATACGATGCTGTGGCAGGTTATGATGTTTTCCGGGTCCCGTTATGTTGACAGAACTACAGGAGAATGCCATTTTGATACCCAGGAATTTATTGATATGCTGGAGTTTCTGGCCCAGTTCCCTGAGGAGTATGACTGGGAGAATGCGGATGACAGTTATTGGAGGGATTATGAGACACAGTATAGAAGCGGAAAGACGCTGCTGATGCAGACTTCCATATCTGATTTTGGCGATTATGGCTACTATACCCAGGGATATTTTGGAGAACCTGTGACACTGATAGGTTTCCCGTCAGAAGAGGGTATCGGTGCAGTAGTGAGTGCAAACAATCAGTATGCTATTTCTGCAAAATCTAAAAATAAAGAAGGCGCATGGGAGTTCCTCAGATACTATCTGACGGAGGAATATCAGAACAGTAATGAGATGTCCTATACCCTGCCAATCAGAAAAGATGCACTGTTAGCTAAGCTGGAAGATGCAAAGGATAGGCCGTATTGGTTGAATGAAGATGGCAGCAAGGAATATTATGACAGAACCTACTGGATTGGGGATCAGGAAATCATAATCAATCCGTTGACTGATGAAGAGACAGATATGCTGTATGACTATATTTCATCCATTACTATGGCTAACTACTATGATGATAGTCTGAGGAACATCATTACAGAAGAAGCAGCAGCCTTCTTCGAAGGACAGAAGAGTGCTGCTGAGGTTGCGGAAATCATTCAGAGCCGTGCACAGATTTACATCAATGAAAGCAGGTAATGAGCTTCTGTAAGTTCAGCACCGTGCTCCTTCAGCCATTGCTTTCTGATTTTGTAATCCGGCATGACGTTTGCCACTTTATTCCAAAAGGCTTTGGAATGATTCATGTGAGTTAAATGGCAAAGCTCGTGGACAATGACATAGTCAATGACTGCGGGCGGAGCCATCATAAGACGATAATTAAAAGACAGAGTACCCGTTTGGGAGCAGCTTCCCCAACGGGTTTTCTGATTCCTAATGGTAATTTTTGTATAGTGGCCGCCGGTCAGCTTCTGTAGTTCGGCACATCTTCTTGGAAAATAAGAACGGGCTGCGTTGTAAAAGCGCTTTTGCAGAATGGTGACCTGCTGTTCCTGAATGGGGGAGAGAAGTGTATCTGTAGAAATACGCGTCCGCGCCAGCATTTTCTGATAGTTCTTGATAATCCAGTCCTTTTTCTCCTCAATGAAAGCTTCCACTTCACGCTGTCTTGCATAGTAAGGTGCTCTTACGTGCACGGAAGCATCTTCCTTAATCTGGATACCGATGCTTTTTCTGTCTGAAAAGTGTACAGTACAGGGAAGAACATCTTTGGGTGAAATGTGTAGATTGTAGATGTATGTATTGGGGTATTGTCTTTTCATATCTGTCTCTCCAAACTATGTTGCTATCATACCGGCCACTTCAACATAATTACGACTGCTCCTGAATGTACGGTTACGACTCCGCTTTTTCCGGGCAGAAATTCATTACTGATTCCAATCGGATAATCATTTGTCACAGTATAAGAGGAAAGCGGATATTTCATATTTTCGATAGAGACCACAGATTCCTTTTCCAGACTGAACAGGGATAAGAAGCCCTCCATGGAGGGCTGGAATTTTCTGATATCTGCTGTGTCGGTGGCCGAAGCGACCAGTATCATACCGTCTCCTTCAAAAAGATAGCCCTTTGCACCATGATGTGCTAAATAGAGAAGGCACTGAATATTAGCGAGAGAGTGGTCCAGCCGGCCACCCAGCCCGCCATATATCTGAAAGGTGTCAAATCCCCTTGCCAGCCCCCACTTCAAAGCCACCAGCATGTCGGTATCATCCTTCTCAGGCTTTAGACGAAGCACTTTTTCCGGATAACTTGTTTCAATCATGCGGATAGCTTCTTCGGTCTTGGCATCCACGGAGTCAAAATCTCCGATAATCACATCCGGCTCCATATTCAGAAGCCCGCAGTAAAGCAGACCGCCGTCTACTGCGACGACGGTATCAGTTTGCTCATTATAGTCCGGTATTTCGCTGACGGTGAAATCACCGGCTCCGATTACAATGCATTTTCTTTTTGCTTCCATTTCTCATCCTTTCAAAAGGTAAATTTATTCCGGCCAGAATAAGTTTACCACTACACTGCAAACTGCGCCATATACAAATCATAATAGGCGCCTTTTTTTGCAATCAGTTCTGCTGCAGTGCCTTGTTCTAAGATGCCGCCTTCGTCGATAACGAAGATGCGGTCAGCCTTCTGGATAGTAGAAAGGCGGTGGGCAATGACAAAGGAGGTGCGCCCGGCAAGCAGTGTTTCGATACCTTTCTGTACCAGCAGCTCCGTCTGTGTGTCAATGCTGGAGGTAGCTTCATCCAGGATCAGGATACGCGGCATGGATACAAAGGTGCGGGCAAAGGCCAATAACTGTTTCTGACCGATGGATAAGCCGCCGCCACGCTCAGAGAGCACGGTATCATAGCCCTTCTCCAGCTTCATGATGAAGCCATGTGCACCGACAGCCTTTGCAGCAGCAATAATTTCTTCATCCGTTGCATCCAGCTTGCCATAGCGGATATTGTCCTTTACAGTGCCGGAGAACAGGAAATTGTCCTGAGTCATGATGCCCATTTTACTGCGCAGGCTTTCCAAAGTAACCTCTCGCACATCCGTGCCGTCAATCAGCACCCGTCCATCTGTTACGTCATAGAAACGGCTGATGAGATTGACGATGGTGGTTTTACCTGCACCGGTAGGACCTACCAGGGCGATGGTTTCGCCGGGAGAGATGTGGAAATTCACATGCTCAAGTACCTTGATGTCCGGCGCATCCGCATAGGCGAAGGTGACATCGTCAAAGGTGACCTCCCCGGTAATATCAGTAAGCTCCTTTGCGTCTTCAACATCGGTGATAGCAGAGGGAGTATCCAGTACTTCAAAAATACGTTCTGCAGCGGCAATGTTGGTAATCAACTGATTATAAAAGCTGCTTAAGTTTGCAATCGGGTTCCAGAACATGTTGATGTAGTAGCCAAAAGCAATCAACAAGCCTACCGATACCCCGTCGATACCCAGGATGACGATACCGGTATAGTAGAGTGCAATCGTACCCACACCCCAGCAGAGATCGATAATAGGGCCGAAACCGTCATTTAAACGAACTGCTCTTTGAAAAGCAGAAAAATGTTCTGCCACAAGGGTATGGAAAGTCTTTTTGGTCTCTTCTTCGGCGGTAAAACTCTGAATGATACGAATACCGGAGATGTCCTCATGGATAAAAGCATTCAGGTTGGAAGATTTTTTACGGAAAATCTGCCATCTCTTATGAGAGAAGGTCTGGATGACAACCAACCCAATAATCAGCACCGGAAGGGTGGACAGGCTGGCCAATGCAAGCAGAGGACTCTTGATAATCATGATGGCTACAACGGCACAGATGGTAATAAAGTCCGGTATCAGAGTAGTCACACTGTTGTTCAGCACATCCTTCAGGGAATTGATATCACCGATGATACGGGAGAGAATCTTACCGGTAGGACGGCTGTCAAAAAAGTGAAAATCCAGACACTGGATATGGGTATAAAGCTCCTGACGAATAGTCAGTAACACGCTGTTGCAGACCTTTGCCATGATATACATACGCAGCTTTACTAAAAGTATCATGACAATGTTCAAAACCACGGCAAAAAGAATAAGGAAAGTAAGACCTATAAAATTGCCGGGACCTATATAGTCATCGATGGCTGCCTCTATAATCAGAGGGTTTGCCAGGGAAACACCCACGCAGAAAGCCATGATGAGAAGAACTAAAATGATTTCTTTTTTATACACAAGCAGATAGGAGAAGAGTCGAAGCAGGGTCTGCATTTTCCCGGTTTCTACTGACTTCTCATCATCTTTAAATGAATTGATGGGCATGGATTACGCCTCCTTTTCCATTAGAAATTCACCGTACTGCGCCATGTAGGTCTCGTAGTAGAGCCCTTTCTTTTTCAAAAGCTCATCATGGGTACCGCGTTCTGCAATATGTCCATCCTGCAGGAAGATGATTTCATTTGCATTGCGGACCGCACTGATACGGTGTGCAATGATAATTTTCGTTGTATTTTGTAAGGTTTTTAATGACTGCCAGATTTCATGTTCTGTTTCCATATCCAAAGCGGAGGTGGAGTCATCCATAATCAGGATGGGGTTTTGCTTGGAGAGAGCTCTGGCAATACTGATACGTTGCTTTTGTCCGCCGGAAAGACCCACACCTCTTTCTCCGATGACAGTGTCATAGCCTTTTTCCAGCCGCTCAATGAAATCGCTGGCCTGGGCGGCATAAGCAGCCTCATGTACGATATTTTCTGTGATAAGCTCCTGTTTGCCAAGACGGACATTTTCATCAATGGTATCAGAGAATAGGAATACGTCCTGCATTACCGGTGAAATGCTGCCGCGAAGCTGCTTTAAGGACAGCTTGCGGATGTCAGTACCGTCCAGCTTGATTGTACCTGCAGTGCTGTCATAGAGGCGCTGCAACAGGTGGACGATAGAGCTTTTACCGGAGCCGGTAGCACCCATGATGCCAAGGGTATCGCCTGCCGCTACATGGAAGGAAATGTCGGATAATACCTCTCTGTCGTCCCGTTTAAAGTCCACGTGTTCGAAGGTGATATCACCGGAAACTTTGGGGAGGATGACAGGCTTCTCAGGCTCCTTTATGGAGGGAGTCTCTTTGTACAGCTTCTTTATTTTTTTGTTGGAAGCAATAGCAGAAGAGAAGCTGTTGGTCAGCCATCCCAGCATTTCCATAGGCCAGACGATGTTGGTGGAATATTGCACGAAAGCACCTAAGTCGCCTAATGTGAATTCACCGGACGAAGCACCACCGTAAATATAGATAAAGCCACCTGTGAGCAGAACAATCAAGGGAAGCAGTTTGCTGACTAAGGAGAACAGCGGGTGGTATTTTACGAAAACCCTGGACTGCTCCATATTCAGCTCATAGTAGCGTTCGTTGTGGGATAAGAACTTTTTAATTTCGTATTTTTCCCGTGCAAAAGCCTTTACGGTGCGTACACCTGTCAGATTTTCTTCAGCTACGGTATTTAATTCCGCATTTTCCTCACTGATGGCATCGTAGACCTTATCCAGCTTGCGCTCTAAGTAGATAGCAAGGGCGGCACAGAGTGCCATGCAGACTGTAGGAATCAGAGCCAGCTTCCAGTTTAGGCTGAACATACAGAAAAGAATGAGAGAGGTGTGCACCACCACTTCAATCATCAGCATGCCGACGTAGGTCAGACCATCCCAGATACGGTCTACATCATCCTTGATGCGGGACATCAGTTCACCGGTGCCTATCCTGTCGAAAAAGTCTGCGGAAAGCCCCTGTATATGATGGAAAATGTCTTTCCTGATATTGGCGGCAATCCTGGCACCGGTCACGTCAAAGGTGTACTCTTTGATATAGCCAAAGATAAAGCGGCCGATACCGATGAAAAGAATACCGAGTAAAATCCCCTTTAAGGCATCGATATTCCCATTGCCGATTACATCATCGATAATCTGCCTGGTAAGCAGGGGAGAGAGCATATCCAGGGCAACACTGACCACCAGTCCGAAGACGGCTAAAAGATATGCCGGCAGATGCTCTTTTATATGAGTAGATATCTTTTTCATAAAAACAATAAATCCTCCTTTTTATAAGAAAAATGCATAAGAATTCCTCAAAATGGACACAAAAAAGCCTGTGGCAGAAACCACAGGCGATAAACACCAGACTAATCCGGCAACGTCTATTAAAAC
>JBJFCM010000228.1:0-6349 GCA_051888955.1 Lachnospiraceae bacterium
CTACCTGTAAACTCATCGTTACATTTCCTCCTTAAAATCGTGATTAACGGACATAATCACAGTCATTTTACGATTATATCATAAGAAAAGCGGATTGTCTACGCTTTTCCGCTCTAAAAATGCCATATTTCACCATGAAGACGCACCGCATCCTCTTCCTCATGAGTGGCTACAACCACCATTCTGCCATCCCGGTGCTTTCTAATAAATGCAGCGGCATTATCCCTGTTTTCCGTATCCAGCCCGTTAAAAGGTTCATCCAGTAAAACTACGTCCGCATCGGCAGCAAAGGCCCTGGCAATACATACTCTTCTGCGCATGCCACCGCTTAAGTTTTTCACCGGTTCCTGCAAGGCAGCCTCCGGCAGAAGTTCTTCCAAATAAAGCTTTGCCATTTTTCTGTCACCGCATACCAATTCTATATTATGTATTGCCGTTTCTTCTTCACACAAACGGTCTTCCTGAAACACCATACCAACCCGTAGCTGACATGTCCGGCTTCCGTCAGTCTCAAAGGCATAGATACTTCCTCCATCCGGTTTTATAATCCCGGCCATGATATGCAACAGCGTGGTCTTGCCGGCACCGGAGGGTGCCATCACACAATAAACCTTGTCCGGCTCCAGCCTTTTTCTTACTTTTACAAGCACGGTATTGCTGCCAAACGCTTTATTTATTCCTTCCAATACAAGACCTGTGTTTTTGTTTTTATTTTTATGCTCCTCATGCCTGCCTGTATGCCCCTTTTTGTCTGCGCATGGTGCAGGCTTCCAGGCGCAGAAAGCCTTCCATAAAAGCAGTACTGCTTTTTCCATGCAGAAGCTCAGGGAAATAACCACCACGGTCCATGCAAAGACTCCGGCCGTATCCAGATAGATTTTGGACAGATAGAGTTCTCCACCAATGGACCATTTAGGTATCCCGATCACTTCCGCAGCCACTCCGGCTTTGATGCCCATTCCCATGGCAGTCTTTAAGCAGCCTTCCATAAAAGGGGCAAGTGCCGGCCTGTAGATAGCAAAAAATCTGTTCTTTAACGGCATTCCAAATACATCCGCCATTTCAAGGAGCTTTCTGTCCGCATGCTGCAAGCCCTCCAGAAAATTCACATAGACGATTGGCAGCACCACCAGGAAACAGATTGCCGTCGAAAGCCATCCGGCTCCCCACCAGATAAGGAGTATGACCGCAAAGGAAGCCACCGGCACTGCTTTGGCAAAAAGCATGACCGGAGACAAAAGTTCCCTAAAGAAGTCCCAGCGAAAGCTTACCGCCCCCAAAAGGCATCCTGTAAACAATGCTGCCAGGAAACCGGCCAGTATACGCAATACAGACACTCCCACTGTCTCCCAAAAAAGGATGGAAGAAGCTTCCCGGATAAGTGCGACAGCCGTTTCCGCCGGTCCTGCAAACAAAAGGGTATTGTTCAGCAGCAATGCCACAAGCTGCCAAAGACCCAGCCAGAACAAAAGAATTGCCGCTCTTTTTATCCAGTTTTTATGTTCTGAACGCACCGATGTATGCATAGACCTCCCACTTTCCGATATCATACCTTTCGCGCTTACTTCCCGGCAGACACGGCATAGAAGTCATCTCCCGGCAGACTGCCGCCCACCGCCTCAGGATTTAATTCGTACAATACCTCCAGATATCCGGCAAGTGCCTGTTTCATTTCATCGCCGGTTATACAGGTAATGTTACAAAAAGGAATTGCTTTTACCGCCACCTGCTCTTTGGCAATAATCTCCGCTTTGGCGCAAAGAGCTGCCGTATCCTCTAAATTGCTTTCCGTGTAAGCTGTACTCTCCGCATGCTCCTCTAAAAACAGCGCAACAGCCTCCGGATTCTCCTGTAAGAATTCATTTCTGACAACAGTCACACCTGTCACCAGACTGCTGCCTTCCTCTCCCTGTACCTTTTGCCACTCTTCTGTCATGGAGAGGCATATGGAAAGCTGCTCATTCTGGGCACAGGCAACCGTTACGAAGGGCTGTGGCAAAAGGCCAATTCCGTCCGGATTTTCCGCCAGCAGTGCTGCCACTTCCGTTGCCTCCGAGCGGTATTCCAGTGTCACTTCTTCCAAACCGATACCATTTGCAGAAAGAAGATACTGCAGCACATAATCCGGTGTCGTTCCCTTCCCCGTCAGATAAATGGTCTGTCCTTTCAGGTCTTCAAAGCTCTTAATCTTTTCATTTCCTGACACCATATAAAGCACACCCAGGGTATTGATATCTATGACACTGATACCTCCCTGTGTCTTATTATAGAGAATAGCCGCCACATTGGCCGGCACCAGCGCTATATCCAACTCTCCTTTCACCAGGAGCGGTGTCAATTCATCCGCACCCACTGCCATAGTGAACGTATAGGAATTTTGGGTCTTACTATTCTCCGCCTCCTCCATCAAATGCAGAAGCCCGATAGTGGTAGGCCCCTTCAATGCACCTACTCTGATCTGGGCACCTTCGCTCCTGCCGCATCCGGCAAGCATCATGCACATTGTCAGTACAAGAACTGCTGCTATTTTCTTTTTCCATATTTTCATAATAATACACATACCTTTCCGTCAATACTATAATCATCTTTACAATCTTACAATATTTCTCTTAAGAAAAAAAGAAATATTTTTCAAATAGCATGTATAAAAGAATTTACACCGGCCATACTATCATTAGTCATCAATGGAACCCCCTCCTTTGATGCTAATAACCACCAATGATAAATTTAATACTTATCCTCCCCTAAAGGAAGCCCCTGAAAATGCAAAGGCGCATTTTCAAGGGCTTCTATTTTGCAGTGTGTCCGATAAAACCGGTTCTCACTTGTTACCAGCATAATACTTCGTTCCCATCTTCCGTCACCAGCACCATGATTTCCCACTGTGCGGAAGGAAGACCGTCCTCCGTATAGACCTCCCAGTTGTTATTTGAGTCTATGACGATATCCGGCTTACCCATATTTACCATGGGTTCAATGGTAAATATCATTCCCGGAACCATCAGCATGTCCTCCCCACGCTTTGTATTGTAGCCTACCCACGGTTCCTCATGGAATTCCAGTCCAACACCATGGCCTCCGATTTCACGGACTACCGTGTAACCGTTAGAAAAAGCATGGTCATGCACCGCCTGCCCCATGTCACCCAGAAATCCCCAGGGCTTTACCTCCTTCAGGCCCAGTTCCACACATTCTTTCGTTACCTGAACCAGCTTTTTCTTCTCCGGACTTATCTCCCCGATGCAGAACATACGGGAGGAATCTGAAAAATAACCATCTAAAATCGTAGAACAGTCCACATTGATAATATCGCCCGATTTCAAAATGACATCCTTGGAAGGAAAGCCATGGCAAACCTGCTCGTTCACAGAAGTACAGACACTGAAGGGATAGCCTTCATAATGTAACGGTGCCGGTATCCCTCCCATATCCGTCGTCATCTCATATACGATTTTGTCAATCTCTGCCGTATTCATGCCCTCATGGATATGCTCTTCAATATAATCCAGCACGGCTATATTGATTTTACAGCTTTCTTTGATTTTAGCAATCTGCTCTGCATTCTTAATGATATCGTGCGTCGGCACAATACCTCCCATACGCGCAACTGCCTTTATCCTGTCATCAAAAGACTCATGACATACTTTGTATTTTCTTCCGCTGCCACACCAGCAGGGATCATTTCTACCGATTTTTCCAAGCATCCTACTTTCCAGCTTTCTTTCCTATCTTACTAACCTGTTTCATTAGTTTACGCCAATCATTGTAGCATAAAGAAGTCACTTAATTCAATCCCCTGAAGCCTTTTCCGATAATCTCACTGCTGTTGGTAATCATCATAAACGCAGTGGGCTGGGTTCTCTTGATATAATTACGAAGCTGTACTGCCTGTCCTCTTTTCATAACCGTCAGGATAATGGTCTTGGGGCGGTGGGTATAGGCCCCCTGCGCCTTGTATACCGTAGCAGAACGATTCAACTCCGCATTGATATAATGGCAGATTGGCTCTGCATCATCACAGATAATCGTAAAATATTTGCATAGGTTAATATTCTCTATCACTCCGTCTATCACAAGGGTCTTAGCCATCAGACCGCAGAAGGAAAACAAGCCTGTCTGAATATCGAATACCAGGCAGGAAGCCAGAACAATCAACAGATCCACCACAAAAAGGGCTATTCCTATAGACACGTTGGTATACTTTTTTAGTATCATGGCAATGATGTCTGTTCCTCCGCCGGAGGCCCCTATGTTGAAAAGGATAGCACTGCTTACCGCCGGCAGGACAATTGCAAAGATAAGCTCTAACATCGGCTGACCGGTAAGCGGAGCCTCCATGGGTGCGGCCCACTCTAAAAAGCTCAGGCCCGCCGATGTCAGCAGACTCACATAGACCGTCTTGATGCCGGTATCCTTTCCCAGAAACAAAAAGCCCAGCACTAACAATGCCATGTTAATGATAAAGTTAATCGTAGCAGGAGATGCCGGCAATATGTTGCCAAGCACTACGGCAATACCCGTCACACCCCCAAAGGAAAAGTGGTTGGGAAACTTAAACACATATACACCCACTACCAAAAATACTGTGGCTAATGTTAAAATCAGATACTCAATGATGATTGCCTTCCATTTGCTATACTTCTTCATACCCGCTCCCTTTCAGATTGCGCTCCCTGCGCAGCCACATACATTGTACTTCACTTCTGATACATTGTAAACATTGCCTCATGCCAAATTTTGTAGTAAGATGGTCTCGTAGCCGTTTGCGAGAAAGGAGCCGTTCATGATTACAAATTTAGAATATTATAAGGTCTTTTATTATGTTGCCGGCACAGGCTCCCTGACACAGGCGGCCGGTCTATTATCTATTTCCCAGCCCGCTGTCAGCCAATCCATCAAGCTGTTGGAGGAACAGATTGGTACCCGGCTTTTCACCAGGGTGTCAAAAGGTGTCAGGCTCACCGCAGAGGGGGAGCTTCTGTATTCCTATGTTTCCAAGGGCTATGAGCAGATAGAAGCCGGTGAACAAAAGCTGAAGCAGATGCTCAATCTGGAGCTGGGAGAAATTCACATTGGTGCCAGTGATATGACCCTGCAATTTTACCTGCTCCCCTTTCTGGAGCGCTTTCACGAAATGTATCCGGCCATCAAAGTAGTCGTTACCAACGCCCCTACTCCGGAAACCCTACGCAATCTCCATTCCGGCCAGATAGATTTCGGTATAGTAAGCACCCCCTTCGAGTCAGATAAGAATCTGCAGGTCACCGCTGTTCGCAGCATCGAAGACATCTTCGTCTGCGGCAGACGATTTATCTCCTATAAAAACAGAACACTGGATTTATCAGAACTGGAAAAACTTCCCATTATCTATCTGGAGAAAAGCACCAGTACCAGAAGCTATATGGATAGCTTTTTATCCGCTAATGGTGTATACGTGCAGCCTGAATTTGAGCTTGCCACCAGTGACATGATTGTTCAATTTGCTTTGCGCAATCTGGGTATCGGCTGCGTTGTCCGGGACTTTGCTCTGCCACACCTGCAATCCGGCAAATTATTCGAGCTTCGCTTTAATAAAATTATACCCAAAAGGGAATTTTGTATTGTAACAGACACCAAAAAACCTACTTCTGCCGCTGCCAAAAACCTTTTGGATATCATCCACAATCATACAGCAGTAAACAGTAATCAGAAAGGAAAAAAGTAAGATGATAAGAACTATAATTTTTGATATCGGAAATGTACTGGCCCTTTTTTCCTGGCAGGAACATTTTGCTTCCTTCGGGTATGATTCAGATACCTTGAAAAAGCTGGGAAAAGCCACTGCACTAAGCCCTGACTGGAATGAATATGACCTGGGAAATCTCACCAACGAAGAGATTTTAGAACGCTTCATTAAAAATGACCCTTCCATTGAAAAAGAACTGCGGGAATCCCTGAAAAATGTACATGGCATCCTAACCCGCCTCGATTATGCCATTCCCTGGATAGAGGAATTGAAGGGAAAAGGATATCAGGTATTGTATCTGTCCAATTTTTCTGAAATCGCCTTCCGCGACTGTGCACATGCTATCGATTTCATTCCCCATATGGATGGCGGCATCTTCTCCTGTAAGGTGCACCTGACCAAGCCGGATCCTGCTATCTATAAGCTGTTGTTAGAACAATACCACTTAGTTCCGGAAGAATGCGTCTTTTTAGACGACATGGAAAGAAACGTAGAGGCGGCAAAGGCTTTGGGCATTCACGGAATACATTTTGTAAGTCACACACAGGCAAAAAAAGAGTTGGAAGCACTTGGCGTGAAATAAAAAAGTCCCTTTTCGGATTTGTGTTGCTAAGATTACGAAGC
>JBJFCM010000229.1:0-6322 GCA_051888955.1 Lachnospiraceae bacterium
TGCATCCCCTCGTTTGTACGGCATTCAACGCCGACTTCGATGGTGACCAGATGGCTGTACACCTTCCTCTGTCAGTGGAAGCACAGGCAGAGTGCCGTTTCCTGTTGCTTTCTCCCAACAACCTGTTAAAGCCCTCCGATGGCGGTCCTGTAGCAGTTCCTACACAGGATATGGTACTTGGTATCTACTACCTGACTCAGGAGAGACCCGGTGCAAAGGGTGAAGGCAAGTTCTTCAAGAGCGTAAATGAAGCAATTTTGGCATATGAAAATCAGGTAATTACCTTACAGTCCCGTATCAAGGTAAGAGTATCTAAGACAAAAGAGGACGGCGAAGTAGTAACCGGCAATGTAGAATCTACTTTGGGACGTTTCATTTTCAACGAAGTACTTCCTCAGGATCTGGGCTTTGTTGACAGAAGCAACCCTGAAGATTTCCTGAAGCTGGAGGTTGACTTCCATGTAGGAAAGAAGCAGTTGAAGCAGATTCTGGAAAAGGTTATCAATACTCACGGTGCATTCAAGAATGCCGAGGTACTGGACTATATTAAGGCAATGGGCTACAAGTATTCTACCAGAGCAGCCATGACCGTATCTATTTCCGATATGACGGTGCCTGCAGAAAAGCCCGAACTGCTTGCTCAGGCCCAGGCAACGGTAGATAAGATTTCACAGAACTTCAGACGTGGTCTGATTACTGAGGAAGAAAGATACCGTGCAGTAGTAGAAACCTGGAATGAAACTGATAAAGAGCTGACCGATAAGCTGATTAGCGGCCTGGATAAATATAACAACATCTTTATGATGGCTGACTCCGGTGCCCGTGGTTCTAACCAGCAGATTAAACAGCTGGCAGGTATGCGTGGTCTGATGGCAGATACAACCGGTAGAACTATCGAGCTGCCCATCAAGTCCAACTTCCGTGAAGGTCTGGACGTACTGGAATACTTTATGTCTGCACATGGTGCCCGTAAGGGTCTGTCCGATACCGCTCTGCGTACAGCCGACTCCGGTTATCTGACCAGACGTATGGTGGATGTATCCCAGGAGCTTTCTATCAGAGAGATGGACTGCTCTGAAGGCAGGGATGAAATTCCCGGCATGTACGTAAAAGCCTTTATGGATGGTAAGGAAACCATCGAAAGCTTAAAGGATAGAATTACAGGACGTTTCTCCTGTGAGGATATTTTCGATAAAGATGGCAACAGGATTGTAAAGCACAATCATATGATCACCCCCAGCCGTGCTGCCAAGATTTTGAGTGTTGGTGTCAATGAAAAGGGTGAGCCGATTGAAGAAGTGAAGATTCGTACAATCTTAACCTGTCGCTGCCACAATGGCATCTGTGCAAAGTGCTATGGTGCTAATATGGCTACAGGTGAGGCAGTACAGGTTGGTGAAGCAGTTGGTATCATTGCAGCACAGTCCATCGGTGAACCCGGTACACAGTTGACCATGCGTACCTTCCATACAGGTGGTGTTGCCGGCGACGATATCACACAGGGTCTTCCCCGTGTAGAAGAGTTGTTCGAAGCAAGAAAGCCTAAGGGTCTTGCCATCATCGCAGAATTCGGCGGTAAAGTGGAAATCCGCGATACCAAGAAGAAGCGTGAGGTGGTAATCAACAATGAAGAGACCGGAGAAAGTAAGGCATACCTGATTCCTTACGGTTCCCGTATTAAGGTAATGGATGGCCAGGTGCTGGAGGCCGGTGATGAACTGACCGAAGGTAGCGTTAATCCTCATGACCTGCTGAAGATTAAAGGTATCCGTGCCGTACAGGATTATATGATCCGCGAGGTACAGCGTGTATATCGTCTCCAGGGTGTTGATATTGCCGATAAGCACATTGAAGTCATTGTACGTCAGATGTTAAAGAAGATCCGTATCGAGAACAACGGGGATACAGAATTCCTGCCCGGTACGTTGGTAGATGTTCTGGAGTTTGAAGAAATCAATGAACAGTTGATTGCAGAAGGTAAAGAGCCTGCAGAAGGCAAGCAGGTAATGCTTGGTATCACGAAAGCAGCACTTGCAACGAATTCCTTCCTGTCAGCAGCATCCTTCCAGGAGACGACCAAGGTTCTGACTGAGGCAGCAATCAAGGGTAAGGTTGATCCATTGATTGGTTTGAAAGAGAACGTTATTATCGGTAAGCTGATTCCTGTAGGTACCGGCATGAAGAGATATCGTTCCACTCATTTGAGTACAGATGATGTTAATGAGATTTCCTTCGATGACGAGATAAACTTCGGTGAGGAAGAGGATATTGACATCTCCCAAGAAAATGAAGCAGTGACAGAGGAACCTGCAGAAACAGAAGAAGAGACTGTTACTGAAGAATAATCTTAGAAATAATAGAAGTACAAAAAAGCTTCCGGTTCAGGCCGGAAGCTTTTTCAATACAAATGTTTGTGTTATCTTATCAGGTTCAAGGTTCCTTCGTAGTCCAGCTCCTCTGTAGTGATAACCTGCCAGGACTGTATCCGATAAAAGGTATCCCCCTCTTCCTTCGGATATTCTATGGTAACAATGACCTCTAAAGATTGCAGATCGGACAGTGGTACTAAAAAGGATTGGCTGTGGCCGGCTGCGTCAAAATATTCTTCCTCAGAAGAAGAAGCCTCATAGGTGGAGAGAAGCGTCTGATCCAACTGTGCAAGAAAACTTTCTGCCTGATTGGAGGCTTCATAGTATGCTGTGGTGCGGTCCAATACCTTGGTACTCAGTTTGAAGTCTGCGTTGGCGCTGACAATGGAAAGCGTAGCAAAGGATACCAGGCAAAGGATAACGAAAATCACCAGTATGGAAGAGGAGCCAATCCCTGTACTGAAGGAGAGTCTGGAGGAACGAAAGGTATCTTTCTTATTCATGAGTACTGCCTCCTTCCATGGCGGGATGATGGGTAAGCTGCAGCGTGTAGAAGCTTTCGTCTCCTTTAAAAAAGGTAATCTCTGCGGATGATAGACTGGTGGCATCATCGTAGCCGCAATCGGAAAGTTCTACTCGGTAAACGATATCGGCAGCATTGGCCCCGATAAATTCCCAGTCTTGATTGAAATAGAGAATCAATTGTTCGCCGTTGTTGGTCAGATAGATGCAGCCATACTGATTGTCATAATCATCAGACAACTGATTAAAGACTGCAAGCAGATCACCGGAAGAAGCCTGCCAGAGCGATGACAGGTTCTGGGACCATATGACGGCCTGATTCTGCTCTTTTGTGCGAATGTCCATAAGGTGGGCTTTTACAAAGAGCTGGATACAGGCTGCGCTGGCCAGCGAAAAAAACAATATGGAAATAATGAGTTCCATTAAAAACAAACTGGATTTGGACGATTTCATAAAATCTCCTTTAAGATTGGTCTGACCGGAGGGCGGTATAGAGCGTAATCGGTTTGCCGTTTCCGGTATCTATTGTAAGTTTTAGTAATCCTTCTTTTGGCTTTTCCATCGTAAAACCGGAAAGCTCTATGATGTTCTGACCGGCGGACAGGATATCTGTTCCGACGAAGGAATCTTTTCTGGTGTACAGCTCTTTCAGATAGCCATCATGGAGATAGAGGTAGGTACAATACTCTGCCTCTCCGATATGCTGCGTCAGAATGAGAGCAGGAGTACCATCCAGTTCTCCGATATCAACTCCATCATAGGTGTCGTTCTGCCGTATTTTTTCTGTAATATAAGAGTAGGCAGTTCTGTCTGTGAAATTATTGTTCATATCGGCGACCGTCTGCTTATATACACTGGCACCAATGGTGACCAGCATCAGAGCAGAAGCAGCAAAAACACCGAATAGCGCTAACACAAACAGCACATCCACGACATGACGGCTGGAGTCTCTTGTTTTCTGCTTCATCTGTTGCCTCCTGTTCTGTCCAGAATCGTAACATCCGGCATAATATTGGAGCCGATTGGCTGATAATCCACATAGAAAAGCTCTTCATCATAGATAAGGCCATAATGATCCTTAATATATTGAAGGCTTGGCGGATAAGTGCCTTCAACGGCGTAGCATTGTATGATGCTGCGGTTTAGGGCGGTTTCCAGGCTTTCTCTCTGCTTGGCCAGGTTGGTATCAGAAACGGAGTTGATTCCGTTATAAAAAAGGATGAAAAGCACCAGAAAAGCAATGAGAGGAAGCAGATAGATCAGCTTCTTAAAAGGTATTTTCAAGTTCCGTTCGAAGCGGTTTTGGTAAATACTCATAGCATCCCTCCTGGAAGTACTGTCAGCCGATGCTGGACATGATTCCCATAAGCGGGAAAATAACGGACAGTAATATCAGTCCTACGATGACAGAGAGAATAATGACCAGGGTAGGCTCTAAAATGGAAATGATGGACTGTATCTTTCTTTGGGTTTCTTTGTCATAGTTGTCGGCAATCTTCTGCATGACTACATCTATGGAACCGGTGCGGAAACCGACAGCAACCATACGGGCATAGAGATTGGAGAAGATGCCGGAGCTTGTCAGAGCCTCTGAAAAATTGGCACCATCCTCAATGGCCTTTTTACAGGCTGCTATTTTTTCCTGCATGCCTTTGTGCTCTGTTAATTCTGAAACCATATCCAGGCTGTTAAAGGTATCCATGCCACTGCTGAGGGCCAGCGCCATTCCGCTGGCGAAGCGGCCGGCAGCCAGCTTTTCATAAAATCCTTTTGTGAGAGGAAATGCAGAAAGAATTCCTCTGGTGAGCGTGCGCCCCTTTTTAGTCTTAGTGGCAAGGAGATAGATGCACACCAGCACCACCAGAATGACAACGATGATCAGGGAGTACCGGTTAAGAGAGTTTCCCAGGTGCAGCAGCGTGGCGGATATGCCGCTCATTTCACTGCCTAACTGAATAAACACCTGATTAAAGATGGGCATGACCTTTCCCAAAAGGACAAAAATAACAAGCAGCATGATGCCAATCATAATGAAAGGATAACTGACAGCGCTGCGGATGCTGTCTGATATGGCATCCTCACGTTCATAGTAGTCGGCAAGGGACTGCATGACATTGTCCAGATTACCGGATTCTTCTCCTAAGGCAATCATGTGCAGTACGTAGTCGGGAAAAACATCTGCGCTCTTCAAAGCCTCGAAAAAAGGTTCCCCCTTTTTACAGGTATCCAGTATCGTCTGGATGATTTCCCTGCCTTCATCTGTTTTACTGTCATTTAGCAGGATATTCATGCTTTCAAGCGGGGCGATGCCGGCTTGGAACAACATGGCTGTCTGACCGCAGAAGGATGCAATTTCCTGATTGGATAATCTTTTCTGACGCATTTTTTATTCTCCTTATATTAATACATGTATTTTACAATGTAGTTGCTACCGTCTCCGATAAAGCTCTTTAATTCAGCTTCACTGCTATTGGCAGCCAGAGTGGGATCCATCAGCTCCCAGTTCTGCCCATCGAACTTTACAATTCCATTCACCCATCCGATATCGGTGATATAGGTGCTGATCCAGGCATGGTAGGCATCGCCTACATAACCGACCTCAAGGCGGGTAGGAATGCGCTGGCTTCTTAACATGCTGGTCATGACAGCGGCATAATCCAGGCAGATTCCTGTGCCGCTTTTTAAAATTTCATCCACATTGGAGGTATATCCGCTGGGAACGGTTGCTGCTTTATCGTAATCATATGTAATATTTTCAATAATGTAATTATAAACATTAGCTACTACGTCCAAATCGGAATTAGCCGGTTCGGCTAACTCAACAGCTTTTGCCACAGTCTTATTGTTAGAATCAAACTTACAATATTGATTGGGATACAGGTAAGGGCCGAATTCATTTGAAAGAGATACCGAAACGTCAGCAGCCAGACAGACAAGGTAGCTGGTGCCGGACAAGTTCTCCAAAATCGTAATCTCATAGGCGCCGTTCCCGCCGGAAAGAGGGAAGGCCTCATAATCATCACTGACGAGATTATAGGTATATGTAACGGCATCGGGACCTTTTATCTGCATCTTCACTTTGGCGGCAGTGCCCAGATAGCGGGCCATAATATATCCTTCTGCTGCATTGGAGTAATCAATGGAGGATATATCATTGTGTGTTTCTGCAGTGCCATCGGCCGTGGGAGTAAGGCACCGGGGGGTATTGTCCCGGGAACCTGCCGTACTTTCGGGAGAAGGCGACGGCTCTTCCGGCAGAGGAGAATTCGTCTCAGAAACGGTTCCGATAGTGTTTTCTGTACCGGTATCGGAGGAAGGCTCCGAAGTGACTTCTGAATCCGTACCGGAAACAGTCTCAGGAACAGAGGATGATACCGTGCTGTCTGGAGATGCCGGTGAAGCAGTTCCGGGAGAAACAGTCTCTGTGGAAG
>JBJFCM010000230.1:0-4744 GCA_051888955.1 Lachnospiraceae bacterium
ACATGCTTCTGGCTGACTTTGGTGTACCGAACGATCAGATTGTAACAGAGACCATCAGCTCTACCATTTCCGATGAAATGAAGGCAGATACTATTCTGGCTGTCTGCGTGGCAATCGTATGTATGCTGATTTATATCAGAATCCGCTTTAAGGATATCCGTTTTGGCGCCAGCAGTGTGGCAGCCCTGCTGCATGATGTGCTGGTGGTACTGGCCTTCTACGCAGTTGCCAAGGTATCGGTGGGCAGTACCTTTATTGCATGTATGCTGACCATTATAGGTTACTCCATCAATGCCACTATCGTCGTTTTCGACCGTGTGCGTGAGAATCAGATCAGCATGGGCAGTAAGGCTGATTTGAAGGATATCATCAATAAGAGCGTGACGCAGACCTTGTCCAGAAGTATCTTTACTTCCCTGACCACCTTCGTGATGGTGGCAGCACTCTATGTGCTGGGAGTAACGGCAATCAGAGAATTTGCCCTGCCTTTGATGGTAGGTATTGTTTGTGGTACTTACTCGTCCATCTTTATTGCAGGCAGCCTGTATTATGTACTGCGGACGAAATTCCCGCCCAAAGCAAAGAAAAACTAAGGTTGGTCTGAAGGATAACTATATGGAAAAATGGTTTGTTGCGGCGAAGAAAGCGGATTTCGACGCCTGGAGCAAAAAATTTAATATCACCCCTGTTACGGCAAGAATTATCCGTAACAGGGATATTTTTTCTGAGGAAGAAGTAGAAAAGTTTTTAAACGGTACATTTCTTGACATGTATCCGCCGGAAATGATGCTGGACATGGAGGATGCGGCTGCCATCATTGAAGAGCAGATCAAAATGGGCAGTAAGATACGGGTTATCGGTGACTATGATGTGGACGGTATCAGCGCTTCCCATATCCTGACCAAAGGACTCAGGTCTCTGGGCGCAGATGTGGATACGGTAATTCCCCATCGGATAAAGGACGGATACGGACTGAACGAGCAGTTGATTGAGGAGGCCTTCGACGATGGTATTCGTACCATCGTGACCTGTGACAACGGGATAGCGGCTACACCACAGATTGCCATGGCGGTGGAAAAAAAGATGACCGTAGTGGTAACGGATCACCATGAAGTACCATTTCAAGAGGAGAATGGCAGCAGAGAGGAGATATTGCCTCCTGCCGCGGCTGTAGTAGACCCCAAACGGCAGGAATGTACCTACCCGTATAAAAATATCTGTGGTGCGGTAGTAGCTTACAAGCTGGTGGAATTGCTTTTCAGGCGTGCCGGGATGGAGCCCGAAGAAAAGCAGGCGCTTTTGGATGAATTTATTCAGATGGCGGCAGTCGCCACGGTATGTGATGTCATGGACCTTTTGGATGAGAATCGTATCATTGTCAAAGAGGGATTAAAGCGGCTGCATAAAAATCCCTGCATGGGGCTGAAAGCGCTGATGGAGGTAAATGGAATAGAGCCGGGAAAGCTTTCTGCCTATCATCTGGGTTTTGTGATTGGTCCATGCCTGAATGCGACAGGAAGGCTGGATACGGCACGCCGTGCACTGGAGCTTTTGGAAAGCGTTGACAGGAGGAGCGCAGTGTCTATAGCCGGAGAACTGAAGGAGATGAACGACAGCAGGAAGGCTATGACGCTTACCGGACTTAATCAGGCGATTGCCTACGTGGAAGAAAACCACATGGAAGAGGACAAGGTGTTAGTGGTATATCTTCCGGACTGCCATGAGAGTCTGGCTGGTATTATCGCTGGCCGTATCCGTGAAAAATACGGGAAGCCGTCTTTCGTGCTCACGAAGGGAGAAGAGGGCGTCAAGGGAAGCGGACGTTCCATTGAAAGCTATCATATGTATGAAGCTATGAGCGCCTGTAAGGAGCTTTTTACCAAGTTTGGCGGACATAAAATGGCAGCGGGGCTGTCCATGGCAGAAGAGAATGTGCCTAAGCTCAGGGAGGCACTAAATGCTAACTGTCATCTGACAGAGGAGGATTTTGTTGCGAAGGTCCATATCGATGTTCCCATGCCTCTTGCTTATGCCAATAGGAATCTTGCAGAGGAACTGCAGGTTTTGGAACCTTTCGGAACGGCCAATCCCAAGCCATTGTTTGCCTGTAAAAACGTGTGTTTTCTGCGCGGCCGGAAGATGGGAAAAAATGGCAGCTTTGCCAGATATCAGGTGGAACAGGATGGCAGGAACTATGAAGTGGTATACTTTGGTGCTCTGGATAAGTTCCATGCTTTTTTAGAGGAGAAGTTCGGATGCGGTGCAGTAGAAGCCTTATATGCCGGACGTGGCGGTTTCGAGTTGTCCATCACCTATCAGCTTGGAATGAACAGCTATCTGGGGAAGACGGAAGTACAGATTGTGATGCAGAATTATTGTTAAGCTGCCGGAAACGGCAGCTTTTTTCATACTTGTTTTGGAAGCTAATATTGGATTTTGTGCAAAATGATAGATGAATAATGAAAAAAGTAAAAGAAAATGTAAAAATTTGACAAAAAAAGGGAGATTTTTGCGGAAACTTATGATATAATCGTAATATCAATCGTGTAACTACGGGAAGGGTAAGATATTATGAACATACAAGTACAGTGCTGTGGTGCGGCGATTCTTTTGCTGTTGCTCTATTTTTTCCTAAGCCAGGAGACACTTGGATTAAAAAGTGAGAAAATGTTCATGCGTGTTATGGGCATTTCTTTAGTATGCATTTGCTTGGATATCCTTTCTGTTGTGGCAATCGTGTATCGTGATTTCATACCGGAATTTTTGCTGGAATTTATTTGCAAGACCTATATTGTGTCGCTGACATGGGTGGGCTTTTCGGGGCTTATGTATGCCGTTATGGATACAAAGACCAGAAACCGGCGGAAATCGAGAATACGAAAGAACGTTATCTTTCTCTGTGCCGGTTCGATAGCGATTTATCTGTTGCCAATCCATTATTATCAGGAGGGAAATGTCGTATATACCTATGGTCCTGCCTGTATGATGACCTATGTGATTGCGCTGATATTTGTTTTTTCCACGCTTTATATCATTACAGTGCGCGGTCAGGAGATGAATCCTAAGAGGAGAAAAGCAGTAAGGCTTTGGATGTTGATTTGGATTGTGGCTGCAGCGATACAGTTTTTTAATGCAAAGCTCCTTTTAGTGGGGTTTGCAACAGCATTTGGCATTATGATCCTCTTTTTTGAACTGGAGAATCCGGAAGCGAATATTGACAGAGAGACAGGCGCATATAATAGCCATGCTCTATTGGAATATTTAAAACAGTGCTATGAAAGCCAAAAGAACTTTTCTGTTATTTTGCTTGGTCTGGAAGAATATCAGGAGAATGAAGAGAAGGTGCAGCAAGCGGACGCTGCATTGAAAGAGATAGTCCAGTATCTGGGGAAATTCCGGGATATCAAGGTTTTTAAAAATGTAGAGCGCGAGCTGGTATTGCTTATCGAGGATGAACTGCGGATGCAGGAGATATTGGCAGAGTTGCAGGATCGGTTTCAATATGCATGGAACAGGATGAATAAGGAGAGTCTGCCGATTGTTTTAAATCCCTATTACGTATTGGTACCTAATTCTTCAGCCACAAATAATGCCGAAGAAGTTCTTCGCCTGATGAAATATTATAAATTCGAAAAATATATTCACACGGATAATAGAGTAATCTATGTGGATGAAGACAAAATTGAACAGATGAGGGAACGGGATAAGACTGAGAAGCTGATACTGTCGGCGATAGAGGAAGACCGGGTTGAAGTGTTTTATCAGCCAATTTATTCTGTCAGCCAGAAAAAGTTTACCTCTGCCGAGGCTTTGGCACGCATCCGGGAAAAAAACGGAGATATTATACCACCGGCAAAATTTATACCGATAGCGGAGGAAAACGGTCTGATTTCCAGACTGGGAGAGATTGTTTTTGATAAGACCTGTAGGTTTATCAAAGAACATAATTTAAAGGACTACGGCGTTGATTATGTGGAAGTGAATCTGTCTGTCAAACAGTGTGAGAATGGAAATTTTTCAGATATATACATAGGGATTATGCAGAAATATGATTTGCCGCCGGAATGCATCAATTTGGAGATTACAGAGACAGCATCCATCCAGACGAAACAGATTCTATTGGAGAACATGGAGCGGTTGATTGAACATGGTGTGCATTTTTCGCTGGACGATTTTGGAAACGGAGAGTCCAATCTGAATTATATCGTAGATATGCCGGTATCCATTGTCAAATTTGATAAATATATGAGCCAGGCCTATTTTGAAAAGCAAAAAGCAAAATTTGTCATGGAAGCCGCAATGCGCATGATTCACGATATGGAACTGAAAATCGTTTCCGAGGGAGTGGAGACCAAAGAACAGGTGGATACCATCGTAGGACTGGGAATCGATTATATTCAGGGCTACCATTTCTCTAAACCGCTGCCGGCTGCACAGTATTTGGAGTTTATCAGAGAGAATAACGGACGGTAAAATCTTACAGGGCCTTTTTTACAGAGATTGCTTTCATAGGGCACATTTCCTGACAGCAAAAGCAGGAGATGCAGCCCTTTTTTTGAAAGTGTGCTTTTTTATCTGCAATTTTGATGATATGTGCAGGACAGCTTTCCGCACATTTACCGCAGCCGACACAAAGCTCTTTATTTAATTGCGGATAAGACTTTAAAAGTCTTCCGGCAATTTTCGTAAAGGGCTTTTTTAAGAAGCCGGGAAGCACGCTGGTAAAGTCCAGCTTTTTGGTATC
>JBJFCM010000230.1:4844-6312 GCA_051888955.1 Lachnospiraceae bacterium
GGGATTGACAGTCTGGGCAATTTCCAGAAGCATCCTGGAAAAATCTTCAATATCGGGCCAGCGGTAGTGCATCTGTGGCTTTTCCAGGCCGGGAATGGTGCCGAAAAGGTTCTTGATGCCGCCGGAATAGCCGGTCATGGCGTGGGTCTTCAGCTTACAGATATTGATGATGTAGTCGGCTTCACAGATAGGAGTAATGATGTGGAAAGAATGGTTCTTAAAGCCGGAAGGACAGTTTACGGTCTGTGCACTAAAGTCCATGTTGAGCTTTACCTCCGGTTCCAGTTGCCGCATGCCGCAGACATGATAGATATTTTTCATGTATTCCGCATTATATAAGCCGCCGGAGCTTTCTGCCAGCGTGATGTCTGTGATACCTCGTTCCCGCAGCCATCTGGCGACAGCCTTGATGACAAGGGGATGGGTAGTAGCGGGAAAGGAAGGGCTTTTTGCCATGACAAGATTAGGCTTTATCACCACCTTCATGCCGGGCCGCAAATCCTTTTCTATCTCCAGATTTGTCAGGGATTTGCAAATAGCAGCATAGATGAAATCTTCGTTATATTCAGGTACATGGTAAAGTGTCTGTATCATGGTGGTATTCCTTTCAAGGTTTTCCTTTATTATAAACTTTTGAAAATGGGGGTGCAATCTTATTCGGAAATTTGCTGCATTTTTTAATTCCTTCACTTTCATTTAAGACTTTTCTCATTTTTTGGACACAGAATGAACACATTTTGCCTGTATATTTAATTACAGATAGTTGATGAACTCACTATCTCCCCCCCTCATAAGAAAATGCGGAAGCCCGGAGTAATCCGGGCTTCTCGCATGTTTGGTGGGAATAGCGGATATCTGCTGTTCCCACTTTTTCTATTTTAAGGGTGGCAAACCTATTTAAAATAGAGTAAAATAGAAATAATGGTTAGTGGCTGCTTGGAGAAAGCGGCCGGAAAAGAGGTTCTTATATGGAATTAAAATCATTGTTGGAGAGACTGGAATATACTTGTGAGAGAGGAAGCCTTGAGATAGAGGTACCGGAGGTGATATATGATTCCCGTAAGGTCAGTAAAGGCTGTTTATTCATCTGTATTAAAGGTATGAATTTTGACAGCCATGATGCGGCAGCTCAGATTGTGGAACAGGGTGCCGCAGTACTGGTAGTGGAAAGAGAAGTGGAGCTTCCCGATACAGCAGAGGTGACGGTTATCAAGGTGGAGAACACCCGGTATGCCATGGCATTTATTGCGGCAGCCTGGTTCGGCCATCCGGCAGAAGAGATGAAGATTATCGGCATCACCGGTACGAAGGGCAAGACGACCACTACTTATCTGGTCAAGTCCATTTTGGAAAATGCAGGTCACAAGGTAGGGCTGGTGGGTACCATAGAGGTGATTATCGGAGATACTCATATTCATGCCAACAATACGACACCGGAGTCCTATCTTTTGCAGGAATATTTCAGAAA
>JBJFCM010000231.1:0-6239 GCA_051888955.1 Lachnospiraceae bacterium
CAAAGGCAGCTGCCCCCATGAAGGCAGAAGATACCAGGGGTGTTACAAAGGTGCGGAATACTTCCTGGTCATAGTCCATATATTTGCGGATGGAGAACTGGTTCAGGATGCACATTGAGCCGGAATATACCAGCATGGCAATGACCAGACCATACAGATCCATATCTGTAAAAAGCAAAAGGATACCCACCACAAGAGTCTGTATCATCAGCGCAATGGCTGCATTGTGAACAGGCACCTTTACTTTGCCGATACCCTGCAATATGGAATTGGTAAGTGTAGACAGCGAATAAAAAATGACAGAAGCCGCAAGTGCCGTAAGCAGCTTGGCAGCCGTATCAATAGAAGACTTCTGCGGGAACAAAAGCCAGGTAATGGGTCTTGCCAGCACCGCAATTCCCACTGCTGCCGGAATAGCAATCAGCATGGTGGTCTTCACTGCCTGAGCTGTCTTTTCTCTTGCACCTTCCATATCTCCCTGTCCTATCCTTGCCGAAATACTGGGCAGGACGGCAGAGGCCATCGCAGAAGAAAGTGCAATGGGGATATTGGATATCACCACTGCCTTGCCGGAAAAAATACCGTATCTGGTAGAATACTCCGAAGCCTCCATCCCTTTCACTGAAGAACAGATCCAGGTATAGATAGTCTGATTCAAAAAGGTACTCAGATTATAGATGGCCGTGCTTAAAATAAACGGCACGATTACACTGCTGATTGTCTTTAGGATACTCCTGTAATCTTCCTCTTCATGCCTGTCACGGGCAATCCTTTTGTGGATAGTCTTTTTATTGAGTCCATAGATTCCCCACATAAACAGCAGGGCCGCCACTACTCCCACACTGGTTCCCAGCGCACTGCCGATAGCACCATAGGTAGCATGCTTCGTGTTCCACGCCTTCTGCTCCTCACTTAAAACGTAGGACACATTGCCGTTCTCATCCAACAGGACATTGCCGTTCTCATCCAGTGCTGTGTCAGCCACCTCCTGCACCACTTCCGTGCCGAAGCTGACCGAATAATCATCATTTAAGGTATACTTATCCGTACTTGATAAAAACGCCACTATCAGCAGATAGGCTGCTCCTACGCTTACCACTGCATTCAATATTTGTTCCAGTATTTGGGAAACAGAGGTCTGGACCATGGTACGGTGTGCCTGAAAATAGCCGCGCAGCACACCCAGTATCCCATATAAGAATACGGTAGGTGCAAATACCCTGAGTACCGTCGCCGCCGGTCCCTTTGTCAGAATTCCTGCGCCAAAAAACAGCACCAGGCTGGCAATTCCGCCCACTACCAGTACATACCACATGGAGCAGATGAAAATACGGTGGGCGTTTTTATAATCCTGTACGGAAAGCTTTTGTGCAATTACTTTGGAAATCGCAGAAGGAATACTATAAGAAGAAATCAAAAGAATAATGGTGTAAACATTGTAAGCAGCCTGATAATAGCCGTTACCTTCATCCCCGATAACAGCAGTTAAAGGACTCCTGTAAAGGAGTCCTATAATTCTGCAGATGATACCGGCGGCTGCCAGAATACCGGCCTGTATGATAAATCCGTCTTTTTTACTTCTCTTACCCATATCTGTCTACATCCTGCCCGGAACCATAACTGCATCAATCTCTGCTACGCAGTTATTTATATCCTAACCAATCAGCCAGTCGTACATCTCCTGATATTTACCTGCCGATACATGCCAGGAGAAATCAGCTGCCATGCCGCGGTCAACAATCTTGTTCCATTCTCTCTTCTTGTCGTAATATATGTGTTCCGCATACCGGATAGTCCGCAGCATTTCATGTGCATTATAGTTCGCAAAGGAAAAGCCCGTTCCGGTACCTTCATATTCGTTGTACG
Organism: Lachnospiraceae bacterium; assembly: GCA_051888955.1. Lineage (GTDB taxonomy): Bacteria > Bacillota > Clostridia > Lachnospirales > Lachnospiraceae > Acetatifactor. The sequence goes on from JBJFCM010000231.1 coordinate 1,867, forward strand.
GCTCTACCGTATCCTTGAGTCCGCCTGTTTCTCTGACGATGGGCACGGTGCCATAGCGCAGCGCTATCAGCTGGCTTAAGCCACAGGGCTCGAACAGTGACGGCATCAGGAATGCATCACAGGAAGCATATATCTTGTGAGAAAGGTCCTCTGAATAGTAAATATTAGCTGAGACCTTATCCGCATATTTCCAGTCAAAGTGACGGAACATGTTCTCATACCGCTCTTCGCCGGTACCCAGAACCACGATCTGCACATTGTCCTGGCAAAGCTCATCCATAATATAAGCAATCAAGTCAAAGCCCTTCTGGTCTGTCAGTCTGGATACGATACCAATCATGAACTTCTTGTCGTCCTGCGTCAAATTCAATTCCTTCTGCAGAGCACGTTTATTCTTGATCTTCTCCTTACGGAAATTAACGGCATCAAAAGGAAATTCAATATATTTGTCCTTCGCAGGGTCGAATTCGTCATAGTCGATACCGTTCACAATACCTCTTAAGTCATGTGCCCTGGCATTCAGAAGCCCATTCAGGCCTTCCCCATAGAAGTCAGTCTTAATCTCCTCGGCATAGGTATTGCTGACGGTGGTAATGGCATCCGCAAATACCAGACCGCCCTTTAACAGGTTAGCATCCTTATACGCTTCCAGCTTATCCGGTGTGAAATAATAGTCCGGCAGCCCCGTAATGCTCTTTACCGATTTAACATCCCATTTTCCCTGGAATTTTAGATTATGAATGGTCATAATCGACTTCATATTCCAGAAGAAAGGATTGCCTCTGAAACGTTCCTTCAGATAAACAGGAATCAGACCTGTCTGCCAGTCATGGCAATGCACGATATCCGGCTGGAAATCAATCAGTGGCAGTGCGGAAAGTGCCGCTTTGGAAAAGAATGCATACTTTTCGATTTCAAAAAGCACATTGTCCCCATAAGGCTTAAATCCGCTGAAATAATGTTCATTATCAATAAAGTAGTATTTGATACCATCCACTTCTGCTGTCAGGATTCCCACATATTCTTCACGCCAGTTGAAATCCATATAAAAGTGAGTGACATAGCTTAACTTTTCCTGCATCTGTGGTTTCATACAGGTATACCTGGGAAGCATGACCCTTACGTCAAAGTATTCCTTATCCAGACACTTGGGCAGGGAACCGACAACATCCGCAAGACCACCGGTCTTAATAAAGGGCACACCCTCTGATGCAACAAACAATACCTTCTTCATTGAAACTCCTCCCGTATCAGTCGTACTTTAAAAATCTTATGTGAATATTATACACCATGAGAGGGTTATTTTAAAGGTTTAATTTCGGTATTTTAATCGGATTCTGTCTGCTATCAGTGCAATAAATTCGGAATTGGTCGGTTTTCCCTTTCCCGTATTGATCGTATAGCCGAACAAGGCATCCAAAGTTTCCATCCTTCCTCTGCTCCAGGCCACCTCAATCGCGTGTCTGATTGCTCTCTCCACCCTGCTTGGCGTGGTTTGGAATTTCTTGGCAATCGTAGGATACAGAATTTTCGTAATGGAGCTCAGCATAGTATTGTCTTCCACTGCCATCATGATAGATTCCCGCAGATACTGATAACCCTTAATGTGTGCAGGTACGCCGATTTCATGTATCATATCCGTCACGTCCTGCTCCAGATCCCTCTCTTTTGTCATTTTTACGATTTCCTCGACATCGTTTTTTACCTGCATTTCCTTTTTTCCGGAGGGTACCGTAATCATAATCTGGAACTCTTTGTCAGTACTCATCAACTGGCCGATTATTTTGTACAATTTTTCATTATCTTTCGTAGTCAATACATTCAGCTGCTCCATAAAAAAACCTCCATTTTTTACAAAACTCTATCTCACTCATTATAATGTGATATTGTTTGCAACTTCAACTGATAAACGTCGTATTTATTCTACAATTTCAGCAATAATGGAGATATGCAGATTACATTTGTCGAAAAACTGTACAAGTACATCTTCTTTTGGATAACCGGCTTAAACCAGCTTACGTCCCATCAGTACACCCATGGCAGAAGCCATCATCAGCCCTCTGGTCCAACCGCTGGAATCTCCCAGACAATGCAATCCTTTTACGTTGGTATTCAAATCGGTATCCATCTTTACTTTGTTGCTGTAAAATTTAAGCTCCGGCGAATACAAAAGAGTCTCCGTGCCTGCAAAGCCGGGCACCACATGATCCACCGCCTGAATAAAATTGATAATATTCATCATGGCACGATAGGGCATTGCTGCCGTAATATCACCTGCCACCACATCCGGCAGAGTGGGCTTTACATTGGACTGGGAAAGCTCCTTAGGCCAGGTTCGCTTGCCGTCTAAGATATCCCCGTAACGCTGCACCATGATCTGTCCTGCTCCCAGCATATTGGTGAGTTCCCCTACCTTCTGTGCATAGGCAATAGGCTGGTTGAAAGGTTCTGTAAAGTTATGGGAGCAAAGAATGGCAAGATTGGTATTGTTGGATTTCAAATCCTTATAGGAATGACCGTTTACCACAGCCAGTCCGCCATCATAGTTCTCCTGGCTGACAAAACCGCCGGGATTCTGACAGAAGGTGCGAACCTTGTTCTTGAAGGGTCTGGGGTATCCTATCAGCTTCGATTCATAGAGCACCTGATTGACCTCTTCCATGATTTCATTGCGGACTTCCACCCTGACACCGATATCCACGGTGCCGGGTTTGTGGGCAATATCATACTTGGAACATATCGTCTGCAGCCAGTCTGCACCCCTTCTGCCCGTTGCTACAACGATATCGTCCGCCTCACAGGTACACTGCTCTCCTTTTGCATTTCCGGCCACAACGCCTTTACAGACGCCGTCTTCTATCACCAGGTCCTCACAGCTGTAGCCGAAGAGCATATCCACGCCATGCTCCTTCAAATAGGTTTCAATTGCCAGATAAATTTCCTGGGCTTTTTCCGTTCCCAGATGCCTGATAGGACAATCCACCAGCTTTAAGCCCGCCTGAATGGCGCGTTTACGGATATCCTTTACCTTTTCCGTGTTGCCGATGCCTTCCACTTTTGTGTCAGCACCGAATTCCAGGTAAATTTTATCTGTATAGTCAATCAGCTCCTGTGCAAAATCCTCTCCCACCAGAGTCGGGAAGTCACCGCCTACCTCATAGCTCAGGGACAACTTTCCGTCAGAAAAAGCGCCTGCGCCGGAAAACCCGGTTGTGATATTGCAGGGCTCACAGCCTACGCACTTCCTGGTCTTACTTTTGGGACAGCTTCTGTCTTCCACCGCTTTTCCTTTTTCTATCATCAGGATACTCTTCTTACTGCCATTCTTGATCATCTCCATCGCAGTAAAAATACCTGCCGGTCCCGCTCCTACGATTACTACATCATATTTCATATTCCTACCTCATCCTTCTCTCCTGTGGTATTTTATTTTCTCCTACTGTACAGATACTACCTTGTAATCCTGATCCTCTACAGCCTTCTTTAACACTTCATCGGAGATTTCCGCACCAAGCTTTACTACAGCGGTTCCTGTCTCATGGCTTACCACTGCTTCCGTAACCTCAGGAAGAGCCTCCAGGGCCTTCTTTACTCTTGCCTCACAGTGACCGCACATCATACCTTCGATCTTCATTGTCTTTTCCATCTCTTTTTCCTCCGATTTCTTATTGGGTTTTGTTGGTTTATTTTTTCTTTTCTTATCTTTGCCTGTATCATACATATGGAACAGGTTCAGCCGCAGAGCGTTCATTACTACGCAAAAGCTGGACAGGCTCATGGCTGCCGCACCGAACATGGGATTTAATTTCCATCCAAAAACAGGATACCACAATCCTGCCGCTAACGGTATCCCTATTACGTTGTAAAAGAATGCCCAGAACAGATTTTCATGAATATTCCTCAGGGTAGCACGGCTCAATCTGATAGCCGCCGGTACATCACTTAAGCGGCTCTTCATCAACACCACATCTGCCGCATCGATAGCAATATCGGTACCTGCTCCAATGGCAATACCGATATCCGCCCTGGTCAGTGCCGGTGCGTCATTGATACCGTCCCCGACCATAGCTGTTCTGCCTTTTTCCTGCAGGGAACGGATAACGCTCTCCTTGCCTTCCGGCAAAACTCCCGCAATCACTTCATCCACGCCGGCCTGTCTGCCGATGGCATTTGCCGTCCGCTCATTGTCGCCGGTCAGCATGACGACACGTAGTCCCAAATTCTGCAATTCCTTCACCGCCCGGGGGCTGTCCTCTTTTATGACATCCGCTACCGCAATAATCCCGATAAGCCTGCCGTTTCTGCTAAAGAATAGCGGCGTCTTTCCCTCTTCTGCCAGCCGCTCAGACTGCGCCTGCATTTCCTTTGGCACC
>JBJFCM010000232.1:0-6231 GCA_051888955.1 Lachnospiraceae bacterium
CTTATAAAGGAGCCGGTAAGCCGGTCCAAAGTAACGGTTAATCTGCGCACCTATCATAATAATATAGATACAGAAATACAGCCACAGCATAATGATAATGATCATGGACAGGCTGCCGTATGTACTGAAACTGTCAGTGGCTTCCACATAAATGGAAAAGCCCCAGGAAAAAATACTCCACACTACCGCCGAAAATACTGCCCCCGGAATCTGCAGTCTGAACTTCAGCTTTTTATTAGGAATATAGGTATAGAGCGCCGTAAAAAGAATGGTCAGTATCAGCCATACCGCCAGAAAGCGAAAATGCATAAAAAAGTCAAAAAGCAGTCGGGTCTTAGGCAGTTTGGCCAAAATCATATCCAAAAGCACATTACCAAACACATTGAGGCCCAAAGAAAGAAGGAGAATCACCAGCATAATCAACGTATAAAAAGAAGCGATGGAACGAAGCAGAAAATAATTACGTTTCTCTTCTACCTCGTTTATCTCATTCAATCCTCTGATCAAAGCAAGAACACCCTTACCTGCCGACCAGAGCGTTGCAAATGCAGCCACCGACAATACGCCTGCCGACTTATCATATACATCCGAAATAATGCTTATCATCAATGGATCCAGCATATCCGGCGTAAACTCTGTAATACCGTTCAAAAGATTCTCTTCCGTCAAAGGTGTAAAAGGAATAATCGTACAAATCATGATGAGCATGGGAACTAAAGAAAGAAACAGGAAAAAAGCGGTGCTGGCCGCAAAAGAACTGATATTCTTTCTGTTCATCTGTCTCTGAAAATCCCTGATAATGATATATAACTTCTGTATCACGTTTATTCCACCCTCTGCACGCAGCTTCCTTTATAGAAAAATTCCAATATCTGCTGTGCTGATAATCCGGCCTCCGCCATATTCTTAGCGCCGTTTTGAGACATTCCTGCCCCATGGCCAAATCCGCCGCCATATAACTTATATCCTATCATATTTTCTTCTTCTTGAACAGGTGAAATTACAAAGAATGCGCTGGGAAGCAGGCTCCCCATATCCACCTTGCTGCCATCCTGACGCACCACCTGGGTCATGCCGTCACACAATATATACCGGATATTCAATTCTGAAATCACTTTATAGGAGGCTTTTTCTCCTTCAATCAGCAGTTCATCCGCTGCTCCGCCCGCATTTCTTGCTAAAATGGCAATGCTTTTTATATTTCCCAGTTCCTGTGGCTTTTCACTGATGTATTCTCCGTCCTTCAAGATAAGAATCAGCTTTGCATTGACGTCAAATCTCTTTTGCAACATCTGCAATATACGTTCTGCAGAAAGCGCTGGCACTTCATAGGTCCACCTGTACCAAGGTTCCTCCTTTTCAAAATCTGTTTCCGGCGGATAATCCAAAAATTGTGCAAACATGGCTTCCTCCTGCATGCTTTCCGCCGTATAAATAGATTCCTTCCCTTCCAGACCGTCACGACTTATTGACAAGGGCGACAAATACGGAAGTTCCGGTGCCGTTTCCGATTTCCAGGCATGCTCATCCGAGCCAAAACCACAGGAAGTGGAATAATAGTATGTATTTACCGGTTTCCCCTCAAAATACAACATCTGTCCCGCTGTTTCCTTCACCGCTGTGGTAGTCGTATTCTGTTCTATAATATTGTTATACACCTGGTATCCCGTACTGTCATCCACATGGGCACCAATAGCGGGAAGCCCCGGATTCAGCATATGGGCATACGCATACGTCCTGGCACAGATAGCCTGTGCTTTCAATGCCTCCAATGGATAACCGGAAGGCATCTCGCTGGGTACCACTCCATAAAGATATTCCTCCAGCAACACCTCATTGATTACTATCAGCCCATCCTCTGTACACATTATCTCCATGGTTCCCCGATAAACCGGCGTCCCCTGGCTTCTGTTTACGCTATTTAAGCTAATCCTCCCGGTAAGGGCCGACGGTATGATGTAGATGCGGTTTCCACCACTTTCTTCATTGAAATAGGAGCTGTCTGCCGTGATGTCAATACCTTCCCCGGCTAAATGGGATTCCGTATTTTGCCCATAATGGACAACATAATCCGTATCACAGGAAAGGGATACCCTATCATGATATGCACCGGCATAATCACTGTTCCTTATCTGCACCCTGATGTACTCCATCGTTTCGTCCCGGGTCATGAGTATAGCACAGACCTTGCCCTCTTCCATCACAAAATCTGCAAAATTATAGCCGATACGAATATCATTTTCCGAACCAAGCCGCAATTCTCCGTACAGCATAAAAAATTTTACATTCTCATCAAATTCCAGGAAACCTGCATTTTCCAGTTCCACACCAGTTCCCGGTTCCACCCCTATTACCTTCCCGTTTATTTTCTCTGCATCCTTTCTATGTATGCCACTTATAATGCCATCCGTCAGCGTCAGATCCACAATCTGCCCCGGCGAACAGGCAACTGTGGTATTTTCCGTATCCGGTGCCCTTTCTCCTGATGTCTGTTTTGGAAAAGTTTTGTTTTCTCCATCGAAAATACTGATATGGTCCTCCGTCACCTCTGTGATATAGACATTCCTCAGTGTTTCCACCACCGGTTCCGGTACAGCTTCCCCACCCTTACCGGCAATATTTTTAAGCAGCAATCCACAGGCTATGATAAACAGCAGCGCTATTCCCACCGTACACAGCAATGCTTTCACCTGCATCCTTTTCGATTTATTCCAGTCCGGATTATCTTCAAATATTCCCAAGCCTTCTGCCCTGCCTTTATAATCTATTTTAGAGAGTAAAAAGAGCAGCCACAAAGCTGCTCTTTTTATCCTGTGCTTCCCCAAAGGAAAGCTTTGTATCCCCAAAATGCCGGCTCCTGCCTTTTGACTCCTAGCCATAGCCAGGTGGGTGACCGCAACCATACTTTTGCCTTCCCCTGCAATCCTCTTACGAGTGGAGGCTTGACAGCCGCATGGCAATATAGGAATCCCGTTTAAAGTAAATGTAGGTTCAAAATTAACAAGAGTTATCGAACACTTCAGGTTACTCTTATTATATTCAATATTGCCTCTTTTTACAAGATGTAAATATAGGTAATTTCTGTTTTCAAAAACACAGAGAATACATTATGCCCCGCACCTGAATAAAAGCTCCTCCCAGCGCTTATCCACTTCCTTCTGGAAGGCTTCAATCAGGTATTCATTTCCCGGCTTGAACAGATGCTTGAAGCGGCCCTGTTTTTTCAAGAAATCCTCTAACGGAAGCTTATTTTTCGGCTTGTAGTTCAAAATCCATTTGCCGTCAACGATTTCAAATAAAGGCCAGTAACAGGTCTCCACAGCCAGCCTGCATATCTCAATAATATCCGGCGCATCATATTTCCAGCCCCTCGGGCAAGGTGCCATAATATTTAAGAAAGCTGCACCCGGCGTATAGATTGCCTTCTCCGATTTGGTATATAAATCCTTCATATTACCAATAAAGGTGGTCTGTGCCACATAAGGAATATTGTGTGCTGCAATAATGCCCGCTAAGTCCTTTCTGGCCTGGGGTTTTCCGTTGGATACCTTGCCGGAAGGCGTTGTGGTCGTGTCTGCATACATGGGTGTAGCGGAAGAACGCTGCACACCGGTATTCATATAGGCGCCGTTGTCATAGCACACATATACCATGTCATGCCCGCGCTCCATAGCACCGGACAGAGACTGTAAACCAATATCGTAGGTACCGCCGTCTCCGCCGAAGGTGATAAATTTATAATTTTCTTTTATCTTCCCTTTCTTTTTCAGTGCTTTATAAGCAGTTTCCACACCGGAAAGGGTCGCACCGGCATTTTCAAATGCATTGTGGATGTAGCTGTCCTCATACGCCGTATAAGGGTACATAAAGGAAGATACCTCCAGGCAGCCTGTTGCGTTACCGATTACAGCCTTATCACCGGGATGCAGCGCTTTCAGCACATTTCTCACTGCAATCGTACCGCCACAACCGGCGCACATTCTATGGCCCGGAGCAAGTCTTTCTTCCCTTTCCTGTATTTCCTTAAAATCAAATTTATTCTGTTCCATATACTTAAACTCCATTCATTGCCCTGTTCAGTCTACACTTCGCAATCCCAAATACGGATAGTCATCAAAATGTCTGTTCCCTGCCGCCAGTTCTACAAGGTCTGCATAAACCTGCTCCACATCAGATACCTTCACATCCCTGCCGGACAGCCCGTATATGATATTCACAGTCTCTGCCGTGGCCTTTGCCCTGTACAGCGCCGCTGTCAGCTCCGCACCCAAAGGGCCGCCGTTGGCATTATAGCCTTCGCATCTGTCCATAATGGCAATGGCCTTGCAATGCTTTAAGGCTGCCGCCATCTCCTCTCCCGGGAAAGGTCTGAACACACGCACCTTTAAAAGTCCCGCTTTCACACCCTGACTCCGCAACTTGTCAATAGCATCTTTGATTGTGCCGCAGACAGAGCCGATTGCCACGATGGCTATCTCTGCATCCTTCAAGCGGTATTCTTCAAAGAAACCGTATTTTCTGCCGGAAATGCTCTCAAATTCCTTCGCCACATCCAATATTACCTGCTTGGCATTTATCATAGCCTGAGCCTGAGCTCTTTTTGCTTCCATACAATAAGGAGAAACCGCATAGGGTCCCACTGCCATGGTCTCATCCCCACGAAGAAGATAGTGCTCCGGCTCATAGGTACCCACAAACTGCTTTACCGGCTCATCCTCTAACAGCATAATATTCTCTACCGCATGGCTGGTAATAAAACCATCCTGGCAAATCATGATAGGAAGCTTGACATCCTGATGTTCTGCAATGCGATACGCCTGCAGGGTATTGTCATAAACCTCCTGATTGTTTTCTGCATAAATCTGAATCCATCCGGAATCCCTTGCTCCCATGCTGTCGGAATGCTCCGCATTGATGTTGATGGGGCCGGACAAGGCACGGTTCACCACCTCCATCATAATCGGCAGACGGTTAGATGCTGCCACGTACAGCACCTCCCACATTAGGGCAAGCCCACAGGATGAGGTGGCTGTCAGCGTTCTGGCACCTGCTGCAGAAGAACCGATGGCTGCACTCATGGAGCTGTGCTCACTCTCCACCGGAATAAACTCCGTATCAATCTCTCCGTTTGCAATCATCGTAGACACAAACTGAGGTATCTCCGTAGAAGGAGTAATAGGAAACGCCGGCATCACATCCGGGTTAATCTGTTTGATTGCATGGGCAACCGCTTCATTTCCCGACATTCTTTCCTTGATTGCCATCTATTTACCCTCCTTCATCGTAATTGCACCAAAAGGACAGGCCTTCACACAAATACCGCAGCCCTTGCAATGCTGATAATCGAACGCTTCTCTTTTTCCATTTTTTACGGGAATACAACTGTCGGGACAATAGGGTACGCACAAAAGACACTGCTTACATTTCTCCTGGTCCAATATCGGTGTGCTGGTGCGCCATTCACCCGTTTCAAAAAGCCTGGAAGTGGCAGGCTCATGTATCTGCAAGCCTTCCGTCAGGTCCTGCCATCCTGTTTTTTCATTAATCTGAGCAGCCTTTAATGCCATCAGCGCACCTCCTTAAAAGCCATGCGGAGCGCATTCATATTGCCCTCCAGAACCTCAGGCTTCTTTGCAAATTTGTGTTTTAAAGAATTCTCCATTTCTTTCATGAAAACTTCTTCTTCCATAATGCCGGATACCTTAACAATTGCGGCCAGCATCGGCGTATTGGGGAAATACTTTCCCAAGGTTGCCATACAAACCTTTTTCGCATCAATCAGGAATACCTTTCCCTCATATCCGTTCAGCAAAGGCATAACCTCCTCAATATCCATAACTGTATTAATCAGGATAGCGCCTTCCTTTTTCAGCCCCTGAGTCACATCCACGGAATGCAGCAGAGTCTCATCCACCACCACCACAAAATCCGGTTCGTAAATATTGGAATGTACACGTATCTCCCTGTCGCTGATTCTATCATAAGCCGTGATAGGTGCACCCATTCTCTCCGGCCCATACTCCGGAAATCCCTGCACATGCTTTCCGGTATTAAAAGCAACATCCGCCAAAAGCAAAGCCGCCGTCTTCGCTCCCTGGCCTCCTCTTCCATGCCAGCGTATTTCTGTTAATGCACTCATAATTCCTTTTTGTCTTTTCCTTTCCCGTTCTTGTCTGTTAAGCACGAACAAAAGCAATGTTTTGTCTTTTGTGCGCATTCATATGTATCCAG
>JBJFCM010000233.1:0-6211 GCA_051888955.1 Lachnospiraceae bacterium
GTGCTGATACCGATTTCCGCACCAAAACCAAATTCAAAGCCATCTGTAAAACGGGTGGAAGCATTGGCATATACACAGGCTGCATCCACGCCGTTTAAGAACTTTTCTGCCGCCTCTGCATTTTCTGTAATAATGGCTTCGGAATGCTTCGTATTGTTTTTGTTAATGTGGGCAATGGCTTCCTCTACGCTGCCCACAGTCTTCATGGAAATAATGTAATCCAGATATTCGGTACGGTAGTCCTCCTCGGTAGCAGGAATACAGTCTGTAATATATTCCCGTACCTTTTCATCTCCGCGCATTTCCACATGAGACTTACGCAGCGCTTCTGCCAGCACCGGCAGAAAGGCTTCCCTGATATCTTCATGAATGACCAGGGATTCACAGGCATTGCATACCCCAATACGCTGGGTTTTGGCATTGATAATAATATTGACCGCTTTAGTCAAATCAGCGTCCTTATCCACATAGATATGGCAGTTGCCGGTGCCTGTTTCAATTACCGGTATGGTACTATTTTCCACTACACTCTTAATCAGTCCGGCACCCCCCCTGGGAATCAGCAAATCCACATAGGCATTCATCTTCATAAAAGCAGCAGTGATGGCTCTGTCCGTCGCTTCAATCAACTGCACAGCATCTGCAGGCATGCATGCTATAAAAAGCGCATCCCGGATGACCTCTGTAATCGCCATATTGGAAGAAAGAGCATCACTGCCGCCCTTTAAGATTACCGCATTGCCGGCCTTAAAACAAAGGCCAAAGGCATCAGCCGTCACGTTGGGACGGGATTCATAAATGATACCGATAACTCCCATGGGCACTCTTCTTTTTTCAATTTTCAGACCGTTAGGACGTTCAAAAGCCTCCATTACCTCTCCGACAGGATCAGGCAGTGCCACAATCTGCCGAAGTCCCTCTGCCATTGCGCTGATACGGTCTTCTGTCAGTCGCAGACGGTCTAGCAGTCCTGCATGCATGCCACCAGCTTCTCCCTTCCTGATATCTTCCGCATTGGCCTGCAAAATCTTCTCTGTATCTTCTATCAGCTTATCAGCCACACACAAAAGTGCAGCATTTTTTTCTTCCGTAGTCTTATTCTGCAGCACATATTTTGCAGCTACAGCCGCTTCTCCCATCTTAATCAAATCCGTCATATTGGCTCCTTCCATCCCGTTACAGGCAGATTACCTGCATGGGCTTTATGTCCGTAATATCTGTTTCAATTCTGTCAACCATCTGACAGTCAAAGCCTATGGCAATCGTGTGCAGGCTTTTCTTGTCAGCAAGATACCTGTCGTAAAAGCCCTTGCCGTATCCAATCCGGTTTCTGACCGGGTCAAAAGCAGCTCCGGGCATCAGCATCAGCACACTGTCCTTTTTCTCCTCTGTATAAATAAAGACTTCCCTGTCCGGCCCACCATCCGGTTCAGGGATTCCTTTATAGCCTTCTTTTAGCTGTTCCCCCGGCATAATCCGGTAAAATTCCATTTGCTCCCCCTCTACTTTGGGAACAAAGACCTTTTTTCCGCACCTGAAAGCATCCAACATAATTTCTTTCGTACTGATTTCACTGCCGTAGCTTATAAATAGCAAAAGCTCCGTTGCCTTGTAATACCATTGATGTCCTAAAATTCTTTCCGTCACCAGTACTTCTGAACGCAACCGTTGCGGATAGGACAACGCATCTCTTCTGGCAAGTGCCTGTTTTCTGATTTCCTTTTTCGTTTCCATACACTGTTGTAATCGGCTGCTGTTCTTTTCTTTACTTTTTCCAGCAGGTTTGGTTCCTTCCGTTGTTTTTGGCCTGATAAAGCATGATGTCCGCTATTTCTATCATTTCATCTACCGTGTTGTTACCTTCCGGCATACAGGTTAAACCTCCGATACTGACAGTAAGATACGGGCAGACATCTGAATTGGTATTCGGAATTTGGAGCTCATAAACGGCATTCCGAATCTGCTCCGCTATTTCTACTGCTTCATCAGCCGTTTTTCCATATAAAAGAACAGCAAACTCTTCTCCTCCGTAACGAGCCAAAAAAGCAGGTTCCTTTGATACCACTTCCTGTATTTTGTTAACAACATTCTTCAGTACAAAATCTCCTTCTCCATGTCCGTAGGTATCATTAACTTTCTTAAAGTAGTCAATATCCAGTATGAACACGGACAACAGCTTTGACTCTTTTGCTGCCATTTCCCCCAAATGGTACTTTTGCTTATCAAACGCCCTTCTGTTGTAGGCTCCTGTCAGGCCATCAATAGACATCTGCGTTTCAATCGTCCGCATATACAGGTAAAGTTTTACATGATTCCGTACTCTGGCTCTTACGATATGAGGATTAAAAGGCTTCTTTACATAATCGATAGCGCCTTTCATAAACCCCTCTTCTTCTATTTTTTCATCTGAAAGTGCAGTCAGAAAAATAACGGGAATATTCATAGTCGCAGTATCTGCCTTCAGGCGCCGCAATACCTCAAACCCATCCATAACGGGCATTATAATATCCAATAATATGAGCACAGGATCCTCTGCTTTTGCTTTTTCCAAACCTTCCTCACCGGAATTTGCGGTAATCACATCGTACTCTGCCTTCAAAATATCCGCCAGGACAACAACATCCAGTCTGCTGTCATCGACAATCAATACCTTATCCATGCTTCCATCTCCAAAAATACTGTTTTTTTCTTACGACTGTTTGCCGGCACCATATTTATCCCCAAGGTTCTCTATACTTCCGTCCTTATTCAGAATATCTATATTGTTCAGCTGTCCCCGCAAATTTGCTCTCACACTCTGTACATACTCCTGCCGCAACGCTGCCTGCTCTGCCTTTTCAGCCTCAGTAAGCCCCACTCCCTGAGATTTATGGTACAGTTCATTGATACGGGCAATCTTCTCATCCAAAGTCATATCTCTTCTCCTTAATGCTTATGTAAATTATCCACGAACTCCGGCAGATTGAAGCCTTCGTCCCTATGGGCCACAAAGAGCGTGCCTTCCTTTTCTCCGTTCAAAATTCGATGCAGTATTCCCACATCCTTACTGTTGGCAATCACCATATCAGTACCCACGCTGGTAGCAATCCGGGCAGCCACCATTTTGGTATTCATGCCACCGGTGCCCACATTACTGCCGGTGCTTGCCTTGCCCATGCTCATATACTCATCCGTCAGTTCTTCTACCGTTTCAATAAATTTTGCATCCGGATTATGACGGGGATCGTCGGTATACAGACCGTCGATATCCGACAACAGTATCAAAAGGTCCGCTTCCACCAGAGCGGCGACTATCGCAGACAAAGTATCATTGTCCCCAATCAGCGTATCGCTGTCAGCTTCAAAATTCAATTCATAGGTGGCAATGGTATCATTCTCATTTACAATAGGAATAATCCCCATCTTCAAAAGCTCAAAAAAAGTATTCTGCGCATTGAAACGGTTCATATTGTCCACAATCGTATTCTTTGTCATCAAAATCTGTGCCACAATTTGATTGTACTCGGCAAAGATCTTCTGGTAAGTCATCATCAGTCTGGCCTGTCCAACTGCTGCACAAGCCTGTTTAAATGCCAGAGGAGTTGCCGGTTCGCTTGCTTTGTCCTTGTAAGGATTGATTGCCTTTTTGCCTACTGCAATCGCACCGGAGGTGACAAGCACCACATCCTTGCCCTGATTACGGATATCACAAAGCTCCCTTACCAGTTTTTCCAATTTAGTATAGTCAAGGTCCCCCGTGTTAGGATGCTGCAAGGAGGAAGAACCGATTTTTATGACGATTCTTTTTTTATCCTGCATAAGCTTTCTGTAATCTGTCATGATTTCCTCATTTCCGTGTCGTACACAATTTATAAATATGTTTTTTCTTCTCCTTCAAAGGAAGCTGAAACACCGCCTATATTCTACTTTATTTTGCTATAAACGTCAATGTCCGTTTCCTGTTCCCGCTTCCGGACTGTAAAGCCCCGCAATGGCTTCTGCCACCCTAATACCATCCATTGCTGCAGAAGTAATACCGCCTGCATAGCCTGCCCCCTCTCCGCAGGGAAAAAGGCCTTCTATCGCAGACTGCATATCATCATTCCGCAAAATTCTGACAGGGGAAGAGGTTCTTGCTTCCACCGCAGAAAGCAGGGTGTCAGAACGATTAAAGCCTGTAATGCTTTTGGCAAACTGCTCCATCCCCTCTATAATCCCCTGATTGATGCTCCCCGGCAATACCCCTGTAATATCCGTAAAAACAACTTCTCCTTTGATTGCCGGCAAAAAAGTCATTTCGTTATTTCCGTCGTCCTTGAAAACGGCTTCCTCGCCTGTTTCTGCCGCTTCCACACTCTTTTTAAACGAACCATACGTCTGCACCGGCACTCTGCCACCGCCTGCCCTGTAGGCACGTTCTTCGATTGTTCGTTGAAATACTATTCCCGCAAGAGGATGGTCATTCCCATAATCCTTGGGTGATACGGTAACGATGATGGCGCTGTTGGCATTTTTGCCGTTCCTGCCGCTGTAGCTCATACCGTTGACACAAAGCCTGCCTTCTTCCGAGGATGCATTCACCACGTAACCGCCCGGACACATACAGAAGGAATAAACACCCCTGCCATCGGAAGTTTTGGCTGTCACCTTATAGGGCGCTGCCGGTAATCCCTTCGGATACCCTGTCCCATACTGGCTTTCATTGATCATCTCCTGGCTGTGCTCTACACGAAGACCCACTGCAAAAGGCTTTGCCTCCATGGGGATATTCTTCTCATAAAGCATCTGAAAGGTATTCCGTGCACTGTGTCCTATAGCAAGCACTACGATATCTGTCTCAATCACTTCACTGCCGCCTGTCACGACGCCGGATATCCTGCCTTCCTGTATCATCAAGTCTTTGACCTGACTTTCAAAACGGACTTCTCCCCCCAGACGAAGGATTTCCTGACGCATATTTTTCACTACCTTTTTCAGGATATCCGTTCCTATATGGGGCTTGCTCTCATATAAAATTTCGGCAGGTGCCCCGAACTGTACAAAAAGCCTTAATACCTCTCCGTTCCTGCCGTATTTATCCTTTACCAGGGTGTTGAGCTTTCCATCCGAAAAGGTTCCGGCTCCACCCTCTCCAAACTGCACATTGGATTCCGGATTGAGTTTACCACCCTGCCAGAATGCCTCAACATCCTTTTGTCTGGCCTCCACATCCTTTCCCCGTTCCAACAAAATGGGACGATAGCCTTCTCTGGCCAGAAAATAGCCGCAAAAAAGACCTGCCGGTCCCATTCCTATGATGACCGGTCTCTTTGCCTTTTTTTCTCCTCGATTTTCAGGAAAGATGTACTCTTTGGCATTCTCCTGCGTTACCTGCCTTCTATCACACCTTTTCAGCACCTTTCCTTCATCAGCCACTTTAACATCTACCACATAATTGTAGAATAACTCCGGCTTCTTGCGGGCATCCAATGACTGTTTGATAATATGTAACCCCTTGATATCCTTATCCTGTATCTTTAATATCCTGGCAGCCTTTAAGCGCAACTCCGCTTCGCTGTGCCCGGGCTTTAGCCTGATTTGATGAATTCTAAGCATTTTCTTATGCCTTTCTATCTTTTAGTTTGTCAGCCACCGCTGCATTTTTTCCGGCCACATAACCGCTCGCCCATGCCCACTGTAAATTGTAACCGCCGCATTTTCCATCCACATCCAAAAGCTCACCGGCAAGGTACAGCCCCCTTACAAACAGGGACTCTAAGTTTGCCGATACTTCCCGCAAAGGGATCCCTCCTGCACACACCTGGGCGGCGTCAAAAGAATTGCAGCCGCTTATAGTCAGCGGGAAGCTTTTACAAAGTGCAAATACTTTATCGATTTTCCCTTTATCTGCTCCCCTGTAGGCATCTCCCGGCTTTAAATCTGCCAGCTTTAAGAACAGAAGTAACAGCTTTTTATTCACCATACCGGTAAAAAATTCTTCCACCGTTTCTGCAGCCTGTCTGTCTCTTTTCCTTTGGTCTGCAAACAGCCGGTATTCCTCCCCGGAAAAATCCGGCAGACAATCTATGTACACCTTCGGCATTTTTTTGTGAAGCAGTTCATAAGCCGCCAGCCTGCTGAACTGAAATACCACGATACCGGAAATCCCATAGTCCGTAAATTGCAGTTCTCCGCGCTCACAGACTGTTTCTTTTCCCTCCATAGCCAATGTTACTTTTGCATCCAGCCTGAC
>JBJFCM010000234.1:0-6174 GCA_051888955.1 Lachnospiraceae bacterium
CGGAAAAATGTTTCTGAATGAATTTGCATATTTGAATCAGAACACGCTCTCGCTTTTGAATAGCAAAATTCATTCTCAGCAACACAAATCCGAAAAGAGACTAATGAAAAAGAAAGAAGATGTCTGTTATGGATAACACAAATCAGAGAATAGAAGAAATCGGTAAGGAAGCATATGCTGCTGCAAAAGAAATTTTAACAACCTCAAAGCTTAAAAAAGGTGACCTTTTTGTGGTGGGCTGCTCCACCAGCGAGGTAGGGGGAGAGAAAATCGGTACTTTTTCCAATCCGGAGTTGGCTGAAATTGTTTTTAACGGTATTTATAAGGCAGTAAAGGAACAAGGTGTCTATCTGGCTGCCCAGTGCTGCGAGCATTTGAACAGGGCACTGATTTTGGAAAAAGAGGCAGCAGATGCCCGTCATTATGAGCAGGTAAATGCCGTTCCCAGGCCCAAGGCAGGAGGCTCTTTTGCTACGGCGGCATATAAATACTTTGAAAATCCCGTTGCAGTGGAGCATATCCGGGCTGATGCCGGCATGGATATCGGTGATACCCTGATTGGTATGCATTTAAAGGATGTGGCCGTTCCGGTGCGTATCAGCATAAAAAAGATAGGGGAAGCTCATGTAGTGTGTGCCAGAACCCGGGCAAAGTTTATCGGCGGAAATCGGGCAGAATATGATGAAGAGTTGATGTAATGCAGAAGGAGGACATTGGGTGAGCAAAGAAGCCGAATGGAAAATAAACAGAAAAATAGTGTTGCCGGAAAAGGTAAAGCTTATCATCCGGACGATACAGGCAGCAGGCTTTGAAGCATATGCGGTGGGGGGCTGTATCCGGGACAGTGTGCTGGGAAGAGAGCCCAATGACTGGGATATTACAACCTCTGCCAGACCGGAAGAGGTAAAAGCTCTTTTCAGGCGTACAGTGGATACCGGTATCAAACACGGTACCGTTACGGTAATGTTGGATAAGGAAGGCTTTGAAGTCACTACCTACCGGATAGATGGGGAATATGAAGATGGAAGGCATCCTAAGGATGTACAGTTTACAGCCAGCCTGACAGAGGATTTAAAAAGGCGTGATTTTACCATCAATGCCATGGCTTACAACGACAAGGATGGTTTGGTGGATGTATTTGACGGTATAGGGGATTTACAGAGAGGGATTATCCGCTGTGTAGGAGATCCGAGGGAAAGGTTCACGGAGGATGCCCTGCGTATGCTGCGTGCCATTCGTTTTTCGGCACAGTTGGGCTATACCATAGAGGAAGGGACAAAGGCTGCGATAAAAGAGCTTTCGCCGACCTTAAACCGAATCAGCGCAGAGCGAATTCAGGTAGAACTGATCAAGCTGCTGCTTTCTCCCCATCCTGATTATCTGCGTATAGCATATGACACAGGTGTCACCAAAGTATTTTTCCCGGAATGGGATAAGACCATGGTAACACCGCAGAACCATCCCCATCATTGCTACAACGTGGGGGAGCATATTCTGCATTCCCTGCTGGAAGTGCCGTCAGATAAGGTGTTGCGTCTGGCCATGCTGTTGCATGATATTGCAAAACCGGAGACATTGGAAATAGATGACACAGGTGTCACACATTTTCACGGACATGAAATTAAGGGCGAAGAAATGAGCCGTAAGATTATGCGCAGGCTCCGTTTGGACAATGATACCATTCATAAGGTATGCACGCTGGTATTGTATCATGACTATGGAAACGGTGTTGCTCCTGATTGCAGAATAGTGCGTCGTGCCGTCAACAAGATTGGCGAGGATTTATTTCCCTCCCTTTTGCTTGTGAGAAAAGCGGATATCATGGCTCAGAGTGATTATCAGCGGGAAGAGAAGCTTGCCAATCTGGAGGCCTGGAGACAATGCTATGAAAACATCCTGAAATCGGGAGAATGTGTTTCCTTAAAAACCCTTGCCATCAGCGGGAAGGATTTGATTGAAGCGGGCATTGCACCCGGAAAAAGAATGGGTGAAATTCTGGATGGACTGCTCCAGGAGGTTCTTGAGGATCCGTCTAAAAACACAAGAGAATACCTGCTTTCACAGGCTCTTAAATAACATACTTTACTATTCTTTCTCATATGATAGGTTAGAACCTCACAAGAGGGATGATCAACATTGAGGAGGAATAGAAGTGAACGACAGGGCTATCAGCTTACTGGACCATTATGATATAGAAGTGCTTCGTACCAGAAAAGGGCGGGGCGCTATTCTTTGTGACACTGATAAAGGATGTCTCATTTTTAAAGAATATATTGGTAATCCGGAAAAAATAAAGGTGCAGAACCTGCTTCTTAAAAAAATCCTGCAATCGGGCATCCTGCCGGTAGAAGAAATCCTGCCGACAAAGGAGGAAGGCCTTTTAGTAGAGGATATGGACGGAAAACGGTATACGCTTAAAACCTATTTTGAAAGCAGGGAGTGTAATATTCATGATATAGAGGAATGCATGGAAGCGGTAAGGGCACTGGCGAGGCTGCATAAAGTAATGTGTCTTGACAAGGAAGAAATGCAGAATTGTGACATGCAGGTGTTTTCTGTAGGAAAGGAATACGAGAAACATAACAGGGAGCTTAGGAAAGTATGGCGGTATCTTCGAGGAAAAAGCCAGAAGTCCCTTTTTGAAACAGTACTCTTACAGGAATATGATTATTATCTGGAGCAGGCCCTGGAAATGACCTGTGAATGGCAGGCATTTGCATGTGAAAGCGATTTAGAGTATATTAGAGAACAGGGAATGTTCTGTCACGGAGATTATCAGTATCACAACATCATTAAAACAGGACAGGGATTTTCTGTCATTAATTTTGAAAGATGTCTTTTGGATAACCCGGTCAGGGATTTGTGTCTTTTTATGAGAAAGCTTCTGGAAAAGAGTAATTGGTCAGAAAAACTGGGCGACAGCCTTCTGGAGGCCTACAACAGTGTCCGTCCTTTGTCGGCACGTTCTTTTGTGGAGCTCTATTACAGGCTTGCTTATCCGGAAAAATTCTGGAAAATTGTGAATTTTTATTATAATTCCAGAAAGGTGTGGATACCGGAGAAAAATAAAGAAAAGCTGGAAGTGCTGTCGGGGCAGGAGAAGGAGAAGCAGGCGTTTTTGGAGGCGGTGTTTCGGACGGTACATTAACGCGTAAGGGTTGCTCATAGCGCTAAAAAATAGGCGCATAACTATTCTGTCTGCGCCGCGCTTGCGCTCAGTGGACGACGTAGCGGACACATAAGGCACCATAATACGGTGCCTAAGTGCCGACGTCGTTCAAAGGGCGCAGACAGCATAGTTATGCGCATTTACTTACCAATCGAACAGCTCCGCATATGTACCGTCCACTGTAAACAGGGGTTGGAGCAGCATATTCAGAGTGCAATAATTACAGGAGGAAAGTCTGATGAGGAACAGAACGAAGATAAAAAGGAGAATGCTTGCCACGATATGTCTTTTAGCTGCGGCGTTTTTTTCAGGCTGCTCCTTTGGGAAGACAGAAAGCAGCACACCGGAGACAAGCGCTGTACAGGATAATGGTACAGGCTTTCTGCTGACCGGGCCCGGCAGCTACGATTCGGCGGATACGGCAGTCATCGTGAAAATAAATTCTACAGACAAGACGATTACTTTTTTCAATCTGGAGATAAGCAAAAATTACACGCTGGAATATGACGGTACCACTGTTTTTTCCGATAAATATGGACAACCCATGTCCTTAGAGCAGTTTCAGGAAGGGGATATTGTGGATGTCACTTTTTTAAAAAGCAAAAAACGATTGACTACCCTCATGCTTTCCGAAAGCGGCTGGACCAACGAACAAGTCAGCCGGTATAATATCAACACCACGACGCATAATGTTACGATTGGGGAAGATGTTTATAAATTCACAAAGGATACCAAGATTTTTTCCGGCGGTGAAGAAATCGAAATGATGGATTTAAACAGCACGGATATTCTCACCTTTCAAGGTATAGACAGTACGATTGTCAGCATCATTGTAGAAAAGGGTCATGGGTATTTACGGCTTTCCGGGGATGAGAATTTCATCGGCGGCTGGATAGAAGTGGGGCAGAACATTATTCATCAGATTACAGAAGACATGCTGTTGACGGTACCGGAAGGCAGTTATCAGGTAATTATCAGTATAACAGGGGGCGGCGGTACCAAAAATGTCATTATCAATAGAAATGAAGAAGTAACGCTGGATATCGGCGATCTGGTGATAGAAGAGCCGAAAGTAGGCCAGGTAATCTTTGCTCTGTCACCCTCTACGGCGAGCCTTTACGTGGATGGGAATCTGGTGGATACCAGCGGGCCGGTCTCTCTGGAATACGGCATTCATCAGCTGATTGCAAGGGCGGATGGCTACAGTACGGTTACCAGTTATCTGAAAGTAGGAGAGGAATCGGCAGGAATTGAGATTACCCTGGACGCAGAAAATACTGTTGCGGAAAATGAGGACGAGGAAACAGAAGAGAATGAAACGGATGAAGAAGATAGCAGCACCTCTCCTGACAACACCAACACAACCACCAGCTATTATCAGGTATATATAGACGCACCGGAGGGTGTGGAGGTCTATGTAGATGGCAACTATGTAGGAATTTCTCCTATTAGCTTTAAAAAAGAAGAAGGTCCTCATGTGATTACCCTGCGCAAGACGGGATACGAAACCAGAAGCTATACTGTTCAGGTCGACAGTGAGGATAAGGATGTGACCTATTCCTTTGTAGAGCTTGTGGCAAATTGAAAAGAAAAGAGGAATACCCATGAATAAAAAATATACCTACGAAGACTTTTTAGATATCATAAAAACACTGCGGAGCGAAAACGGATGTCCCTGGGACAGGGAGCAGACCCATAAAAGCCTTCGGCCCTGTATGATGGAGGAGGCAGCAGAAGTTATTTCCGCTATCAGAATTTATGAAGAAACAGGCAATGCAGAAAATCTGCAGGAGGAGCTGGGTGATGTCCTGTTGCAGGTGGTAATGCATGCACAGATTGCCGGCGAAGAAGGGCTTTTTACCATGGAGGATGTGATAGACGGTGTTGCAGCAAAGATGGTGCGCAGACACCCCCATGTATTCGGCAATGTATCAGTGGATGGTTCTGACCAGGTGTTACAGAACTGGGAGGAAATCAAAAAGGGAGAAAAAGAGGGGAAAAGCTGGATAGAATCGCCATTAAAGGAAGTTCCGAAGGAGCTGCCTGCTCTGACCAGAGCGTCAAAGGTCTTAAAAAAGGCGGACAAATATTATGGCAGGCATTCCGGCTATGAAGAAGATGTTGCCATATTAAAGGAAGCGGCAGGCGCACTTGACAGGCTGGGAGAAGAAAGGGATGGCAGAGAGCTTACAAAAGAGCTGGGTGATATCCTGATGGCTGTCTCAGACATTGCAAGGCAGTATAAGCTTCCTTTGGAGCTGATTCTAACGGATAGGATAGATGATTTCATTGAGGACTGCGAGGGAGAGCGGGATAAATAGGAAAAATATCCAAAAATGCCGTAAAATAGGCAAAAAACCTTGACAAAAGCCGTGAAAACGGATATATATATGTATAGACGTTTCAAGAAGAAACATCTGTATAGAATTACAAACTAAGAAAACTCATTAAGAGGAGGAGTTCAACATGAACAAAACAGAATTAATTGCAGCAATCGCTGATCAGGCAGAAATTTCCAAGAAGGATGCAGAGAAGGCTTTAGCAGCTTTCACAGGCGTAGTTACAGAAGAATTAAAGAAGGGCGAAAAGGTTCAGTTAGTTGGTTTCGGTACTTTTGAAGTTTCTGAGAGAAAAGCAAGAGAAGGCAGAAATCCTCAGAGCGGCGCAGCTATGAAAATTCCTGCTTCCAAGGCTCCTAAGTTCAAAGCTGGTAAGGCTTTAAAGGATGCTGTGAACTAATCTGATAGCATAGAATACAATGGCACATTGTGCACAATGTACGCAAAGAGAACCTGATGAACCGGGTTCTCTTTCTTTTATATAAGTTAATTCCGGTATCATATAAAAAGTCAGGTAATTTTGAATTGTGAGGTATAAAATAATGAATAATACTAAGCTGAAATTTGAAAGATTAACAAAACAGAATTTCGATGAATACTCTTTAGATTCCTTTGTGCGTCATCAGGATGTAACGCAGTGTTGGCGAAATGTTGATGGAGAGTGGA
>JBJFCM010000235.1:0-6156 GCA_051888955.1 Lachnospiraceae bacterium
TGTCGTTCCCGGAATCGTTATCGTCTCTCCGGCCTCATTGGTCGTAGTGGTGCTTTCCGATGTCACGGTATAGGTAAACGTAATAATCCCCTTCGAAGCCGTCATGCCATTATAATTCACAGCCAACGGAAAACTGGTCGTGGTAGTATCCATCAAAACTTTTCCGTTATCAGCCACTATCGTCACGCTGACAGAAGCCCCTGCCACATAATCAGGTGCCTCTTCCGGAGTTGGTCCCTCTATGCTGGCATTATATTTGTAGGTAACCGCTTCCGGTCCCAAGCTTACTTTCATATCTACAGTAGTCCCGGGATCTACAAAGGAACCATAAGAATAGCTTTGGTAACAAACCAGACCTGCTTCATATTCCTCTGAATTCACCTCAGAAGTTGAACCTATCGCCAGGCCTGCTTCAATCAGCTTGGCGACCGCCTCGTCTTCCGCTACTCCCAGCAAGTTAGGCACCATAACCTTGGTATCCTCTTCTCCCAGGCTGACATTGACCGTTATTACGCTTCCTACAGGTGCCTTCTGTCCACCGGCAGGACTCTGGGAAATGACGTTGCCCTTTTCCACACTGGAAGAATAACTTTCTGTCTTGTTCACAGTAAATCCTTTACCAGCAAGCTGATTGGATGCATCTTCAAAGGAAAGACCTGTAATATTCGGTACCTCCCTGCCTTCTGTTCCGGCACTTACCGTCAGGGTAACCGTGGAACCAGCAGGGATTTTCGTGCCCGCTGTCACATCTGAACTGATTACAATATTCTGCTCATACGCCTCCGATTCCACGTAGGTCACTTCAGCAGACAGCCCCATATCTTTCAGGCTCTTCTGGGCATCTGCCACCGACATTCCCGCAACGGCAATCATAGTCACTGTTTCCGTCTCCACAGCCGAACTTTCCGTCCTGGTAGGTGTCTCGTTGTCCTTGCCGCCAAAGCCAAATATGCCGGTAATTTTACCTACAAAGAAAATAATCACACAGCATATCACGATGCCGGCTACCACTGTCAGTATTGTCGTAATGCGCTCCACTCCCGGATTGTAATCATCTTCATAATATTCGTCCTCATATTCATCTTCATGCATCGGACCGGTATCACTCTTTAACCGCAGAGCCTCATCCATATAATCCCTGTGCTCTGACTGCTTCTTTATCTGAGCCATATCTCTATCGGATATGAACCGCGTCGCTGCTTCCGCATCCGGGTCATTCATTACGACAAAGTCGTCCTCCGGATTGATAAGAGACTGTTTCAAATCTTCTATCAGTTCTCCCATGGACTGATATCTTCTGTCCGGACTCTTCTGACAGCATTTCAACACAATCTGCTCCACACTGGTAGGAATTTCCGGTACGAATTCCTTTGGAGAAGGCATTTCCTCCTGAATATGCTTAATAGCAATCGCTACCGTCGTTTCTCCGTTAAAGGGCACACGCCCCGTCAGCATTTCGAACATGGTGATACCCAGTGAATAAATATCACTCTTCTCATCGCTATAACCGCCTCTTGCCTGTTCGGGAGAAGTATAATGTACAGAGCCCATCACATTGGATGTGATGGTATTGCTGGTGGCAGCCTTGGCTATACCGAAGTCCGTCACCTTAACCTTACCTTCTTTGGAAATAATAATATTCTGCGGCTTGATATCCCTGTGAATAATATGGTTGTTATGAGCCGCCTCTATGCCCATGGAAACCTGAATGGCGATACTGACAGCTTCTTTATAGGAAAGCCTTGCCTTCTTTTCTATATACTTCTTCAAGGTAATTCCCTCAACCAGCTCCATTACGATGTAGTAAATACCATTTTCCTCTCCTACATCATACACATTTACGATATTGGGATGCATGAGGCCTGCTGCTGCCTGCGCCTCCACACGGAATTTGGATACAAAGTTAGCATTCTCCGAAAATTCCTGCTTCAGTACCTTCACTGCTACAAACCGGTTAAGCTTGTGACATTTTGCTTTATATACGTCTGACATGCCGCCTGTGCCTATCTTTTCCAGTATCTCGTAGCGGTCTCCAATCATCATTCCAATCTTAATCATGTTTAACTCCTTAATTATTCTGCAAACGGCTCTATAAGCACTACAGCTATATTATCCTTACCGCCGTTATTATTGGCGGCCTTAACCAGTTCCTCTGCTTTTTCCACAATGTCTCTCTGTCCGTTCAGAATCATACGGATTTCCTCATCTTCAAGCATATTGGTCAGACCGTCAGAACACATAAGTACAATCTCCCCGGGCTCAAGCTCCACATTGAAGAAATCAATATCCACCGTATCAGTAGCGCCTATCGCCCTCGTAATGATGTTCTTATCAGGGTGGTTGCGGGCAGCCTCCCTGTCTATACCGCCCATGCGGATCATCTCCTCTACAAGAGAATGATCCCTGGTAATCTGTATAATTTTCTCTCCTACAACATAAAGCCTTGAGTCCCCTACATTGGCAACCTTCATATACTTGCCCATACAGGTAGCCACAACCACCGTGGTCCCCATCCCTTCCAGTTCCGCATTCTCTCTGGATAGCTTTATGATCTGCTCATTGGCAGTCTCTATTGCCCTGCCAAGTATCCTCTCCGGATTGACCTCAAAAGAAGACTGTATCTCCTTCACAATAGTCTCTACCGTATATTTGGATGCATAGTCGCCTGCGTTATGTCCCCCCATACCATCCGCGACAATAAAAACATTGGGCAAATTTCCAACCGGTCTCTCCGATGTATAAACATAATCCTGATTCAGTTTTCTTTTCTTTCCTATGTCGGTTATGGAAAACGTCTTTAACACCGTCTGCCTCCTTAGCGCTGCATGTGTCTTCGTCTGAGCTGGCCGCAGGCACCATCAATATCCCGCCCCATTTCTCTTCTTATAGTAACATTTATTTTGTTTTTTTCAAGTTTATTTTTAAATGCCGCAATCCTTGCCCCCTCAGACTGGACGAAGTCCCTTTCCTTTATGGGGTTTACGGGAATGAGATTGACATGACAGCCGAGAGGTCTTGCCAGAGCAGAAAGTTTGTCTGCATCCTCATCCGTATCATTGACTCCTCCCACCAGACTATATTCAAAAGTAATTCTTCTGCCGGTCTTTTCAAAATAATTGCCACATGCCCCCATCAACTCTTCTATACTGTAACGATTGGCAATTGGCATCAGTTCCCTTCGCTTTTCATCTGTAGTCGCATGCAAGGAAAGTGCCAATGTAATCTGCAGCTTTTCTTCTGCCAGTTCGTACATTTTGGGAACAATTCCGCAGGTGGATACCGTAACATTCCGCTGACTGATATGAAGCCCGTTTTCATCCGTCAACAGTCTGATAAAACGGAGAAGGTTGTCATAGTTATCCATTGGTTCACCGGTTCCCATAACTACTACATTGGAAACCCGTTCCCCCGTCAGTCTGGTAATGGCATATATCTGGTCCAGCATTTCGGATGGGAGCAGATTTCTCTCCAGCCCGTCCAGGGTAGAAGCACAGAACCTGCACCCCATCCGACAGCCGACCTGGGAAGAAATGCAGACGGAATTGCCATGCTTGTATTTCATCCAGACGCTTTCCACTACATTGCCGTCGGAAAGCTTAAATAAAAACTTTTTTGTACCGTCCAGCTTGGATTCCTGTACCTCCACTGCCTCCAACGCGGTAAAAGTAAATAAATTCTCGCACTTTTCCCTGAAATCCTTGGAAAGATTGGTCATCTCCGAAAAACTTCTGGCAAGCTTAATGTGCATCCATTCATAGCACTGCTTTGCACGGAATTTCTTTTCGGAAAGAGCCTCCATTTCCGCTTCCAATTCTTCGTAAGTCATCGATTTAATGTCTTTTTTTTCCATAATTATCCTTTTTATACAAGCCTTCTTAGTCTTGCAAAGAAAAAACCATCCGTATCATGGATACCGGGAAGCAATTGCAGATACCCTTCCCGTGCAGTATCCTGACATGGCAGCCCTTTCGGCAGATATTCCGTCAAAGGCTCCTTTACAAATCCCAGCTCTTCACATATCCACTGAACCATCTCTTCGTTCTCTCCAGGATTGATGGTACATGTACTGTACAGAAGCACTCCACCCTGTTTCACATAGGAAGAAACCTGCTTTAAGATTTCCTTTTGAAGGGATACAATGCTTTCCAGTGCTTCCGGCTTCTGTCGATACTTAATGTCACGTTTTTTTCCCATGACACCAAGGCCCGAACAGGGAACATCCGCCAATACCACATCTGCACTTTCTACCGCTTCTTTATCCTGTACGGTTGCATCCCATACCCTGACACTTACATTTGTAAGCCCCATGCGGCTGATATTCTCTTCTATCTGCGCTACTTTGTAATCAGACACATCCCGGGCTTCCACACGGCCTTCCTGTCCGGCATATTCTGCGGCAAGCATGGTCTTACCGCCCGGTGCTGCACAGACATCCAGAACCGTATCTCCCGGACGGATACCTGCCGCTGCAACTGCCAGCATGGAACTGGCGTCCTGCACTGTCAGCTTTCCTTCCGCAAAGCCGGGAATATAAGCTATATTATCACAGTTTTCCAGATAATATGCCTGCTCTACATATGGGTGCCTGCGCATCGCAATGCCCTTTTCCTTTATTTTCTCAAGCAAAGCTTCCTTTTCCTGCGCCGAAAGAGAAGCCGCAAACCGTACCGTCACCGGTCTCACACACAAAAGTCCTGCAAGAATCCTCTTCGTTTCTTCGTAAGAATACAGGGAAAGAAAGTGCTTCACAATCCACTCCGGCATAGAAAAGGTGACGGTCAGAAACTGTTCCGGTTCCTTTTCCTCATTTGGTAGCACAAGGCTTCCCTTATTTACAGACATCTTCCGAAGGACACCGTTGACAAAGCCCTTCAAATTCTGGAATTTTCTCTTTCCGGCCAGTTTTACCGCTTCACTTACCGCTGCAGCATCCGGCACGCTGTCCATATAAAGAATCTGATAGGTGCTCATCCGCAGAAGATTACGGATCAGCGGCTTCATTTTCTTTACCGGCACACTGGAAATCTGATTGATATCAAAATCCAGCTCTATCCTGCGCTCCAAGGTGCCTTCGAAAAGCCGCTTGATAAAAGCTTTCTCCTGCCCCGGCAGATAGTCATATTTGGCAAGGACATCCCGGATAATGCGGTGGGAATACTCCTCCTCCCGCTCTACTGCCAGCAACATATCGAGCACGATTTCCCTGGTATTTTCTGCTGCCATTTCTTAGTCCCGCCTTTTGTTGTTTCCGCCAAACAGCAATATCATTCGTAAAAGCTGCAGGATAGAGGAAGCTGCCGCTGCCACATAGGTCATGGCTGCCGCCGTCAATACCTTTTTGGCACCCTGTGCTTCCGAAACACCTAACAGACCACTCACCTCCATGGACTGCATTGCCCTTCTCGACGCATTGAATTCCACCGGCAATGTCACCAGTTGGAACAATACCGCCAGTGCAAATGCCCATATTCCAATCTGTATCAGCACTTCATTCCAGCTTAAAATAACACCAAGAATAATCAGTGGAAGCCCCAGATTACTTGCAATATTCACCACCGGTACCAGGGCAGAACGGAATTTTAAAGGTGCATAACTCTCCTGGTGCTGTTTGGCATGTCCGCACTCATGAGCGGCCACTGCCACTGCCGTTACCGTAGCATAATTGTAATTTTCATAGGAAAGCCTGACCGTTTTACTTCTCGGGTCATAATGATCCCCGGCTCCCTTTTGCAGACATTCCACGCGCACATCATAGATACCGGCATCCATCAATATCCTCTCAGCAGCCTGTGCACCGGTAAGTCCTCTGGAATTTCTGACACCATGATACTTTTTCATGGAGCTGTTTACCCATACACTGGTCAGGATACAGAATACTGCACCAATAAGCACCAGCACATAAGTAGGATCAAAATAATAATAGTAATAATATGGCATATGGCCATCTCCTTTCCAAACATACCGCAAAACCTGCGCAAAATATGGTTCATCAGGCAATCATTTTTACTGCACTCCAAGAAGTTCTCCTGGCTGTAACGCATTGCCCAACAGGAAATCATGAGTACTCATCCTTTTCTTACCCTCTAACTGCAGGGAAGCAATCCAAAGAATTCCTTCGCCACAGGCTACAGCAAACCGGTTCTTCTCAACTTTTAC
>JBJFCM010000236.1:0-6082 GCA_051888955.1 Lachnospiraceae bacterium
GTCTCAGGAACAGAGGATGATACCGTGCTGTCTGGAGATGCCGGTGAAGCAGTTACGGGAGAAACAGTCTCTGTGGAAGGTTTGTCTGAAACAGTCGATACATCAGCTCCACAACCACATAGAAAAAGAAAACACAGAATATATGAAATTATGCAAATTTTTTTTCTTTTCTTTTTCATGTCATCTTATCGGGGAGAAAGCAGCAGGTGAAAAACTGGTGCGTTCTCTAGGGGAATATAAATGTTAGTATCTGTCGCGTGATAGGTAAAGTAAATAGTGCCGGTGCTTTCATCGTAGGATACAGGACCTTCTACGATACCGTCAGCCGTTTCCTGATAGGCTTCTTCATACAGGATGCCCTCTCCGGATAATGTAAGACATAATACGCCGTCTGTAAGAGAATCTGCCACAAGAGTTGCTTTGGACGGGCTATTGTCATTACCGAATAAAGAAGCAGCGGGACTTAAAGCTAATGGCGAAAGAAAGGTCAAAAGCAGCAATATCGCAGTCAACAGGAGGAGCCGGTCATATATGCGGGTATTCGCTTTTTGACGCAGTGCCAGCTTGTTTAAGGAAACAGTGTTCGGGGACTTTTCACAAGCGGCAAATATGTTTTGCAGGGCGGCATCGGCCTGCTTAGGGTTCATTTGGTATTTCCTGGTATGATGAAAGAACATGCAGGCATCTCCTTATCCTTTTAGTAATTGTCTCAAATGCTCCTGACCGGAAGCAATGTATCTTTTTACACTGCTTCGGCTGATTCCCATGGCAGCAGCAACCTCTTCCAGCTTCAGGTTGTTATAGTATCGCATGGTCAAAACCTGTTTTTCCTGAAAAGGGAGGCTCTCCATGGCTTTGTTCAGACACTCCATCTCATCTAACTGTTGATAATGTTCCTCGGGATTGGTATCCAAATGCTCATCCTGTAAAATTTCCAAAATCTCAGGGTCAGATATGACATTGCCGGTTCCCGGCTTTTTGCTTATATCATAGCATACATGAAAAGATATCCGGTTGAGCCACGCAATGAAAAGAGTGGGATCGTTAAGCTTATTCAGGTTTTTCAGTGCCGATATGTATATCTCCTGCATGGCGTCCTGAGCAAGATAATCATCTTTGAGATAATGCCTCGCATAGTTATATACCTTATTATAGGTAAGAGCATATATTTCAGCGAAGGCATCACTGTCATTCTGCTGGGCGCGCATGACAAGGCCGGCCAGATATTGGATATCAGGTTCTCTCATAATTCTACGAAGCCCTTTTTCCTTCGGTACAACAGACTGGCGGTTATGATATATGATAGAGTCTGTTGTAGGTTGCGGTTAACAGTTGGGTAAATGCCTGAACCGGCTCTTCTTCGTAAAGAGTATAGGCATGGTCGAGTAGAATAGGAGTGCCGGTATGTTCCTTATTATATAAGGAAATGCGATTCTCTAAAATAGCAAAAAGGCGTTCCAGGGTCTCATGGCTGCAGTCGTTAATGACCGCAACAAATTCATTGCCGCCATTGCGTCCTATGAAACCGAAGGGATCACCGATTTCCTCCAAAATAGTGCAGAAGTCTTTAATTGTACGGTCGCCTGCCGAATGACCATTCGCTTCGTTGATTTCTTTTAAATTACGGATGGTAAACATGGCACAGCCGATGCCGGTTAAGGACTCCGGAGTCGTGTAGGTCTGAAAGAGAGTATCCAGACTGTGGCGGTTAGGAATACCTGTCAGACTATCGAAATAGGCAGCCTGTTTCAAAGCATGGCTCTCTACAGCAAAGGAACGCAGCTTGAAAAAATCATATAGCAGGCTGAGAAAACTGAAAATCATAAGTATCCAGGCTATGGCACAAAGAGTAAAAAGCACCTTGTTAGAATAAAGCTGTTTGCTTAAGGTTGCATTGCATGCCAGTATAAGAAAAAAAGTAAGCTCCATACCAAGTAAAATGCATAGTTGGATGATTTTGGCTGTACGGAATGTTCTGACGAATTTCTGCTCCTGCATATGGTTTTCCTCTCTTACACAAATTTGCCGTGATACGACATACTTATATTATAAAATAGAGAAGATAAAAAGAAAAGGGGAATTTATACTTGATTTTTTGAACCTTTTTGGAAAAAGAAAGGGTCTTTATTTATAGAAGCAAAAGGAAGGAGACCTGTATTTGATGGGCAGAATATTTATGGATAGTGTATGTTGGCTCCTGAGTACTTTAGGCATAACAGCACAGACAGCAGAATACAGATTGACGGTCATCGAGGACGAAGCGGTGCCACTGGCAACAGGGAATATAATTGGCATGAACCGCTTTTTTCCGCTTACTCTGGCGGTGATGGCTGTAGTTTTGCTTGGAGTGGTTTTGAGCACGTATTGTTTCCGCTGCATGAGATACAGACAGCGCATTGTGAATCTTTGTGGCAACGGGGAGGCTTCTTATACCGGTTGGAATTTGAGAAAGCTGAAGGAAGCAACGGCAGAACTGGAACTGGATCTGGCCGGAGACAGGATGTAATTTTGGAATAGCCAATATTGTTTAATGGGATATCCGCTGATTGTTCAGAGGGTATCTTTTTTTGAAAATCTTTATTGTATATATTGGGAAAAGACTGTAAAATAATATTAATAAATGTATGTTAAAGGAGCGGAACATGAAAGTATTCGTAACAGGAGTAAAAGGGCAGTTAGGCTTTGATGTGGTAAATGAATTGGAAAAAAGAGGAATAGAGGCGGTCGGTGTGGATATTGAGGAAATGGATATCACAGATGCGGACAGTGTGCAGCAGGTGATTACCAAAGCGGCACCGGATGCAGTGATTCATTGTGCAGCCTATACTGCAGTGGATGCAGCGGAAGATAACGTGGAAATCTGCCGTAAGGTCAATGCGGACGGTACGCAGAATATTGCCAATGTATGCAAAGACCTGGATATCAAAATGGTGTATATCAGTACGGATTATGTCTTTGATGGACAGGGAGAGAGACCCTGGGAACCGGACGATGAGAGACACCCTCTGAATGTGTACGGGCAGACCAAGTATGAGGGAGAGCTGGCAGTACAGAATACCCTGGAAAAGTATTTTATTGTGCGTATTGCGTGGGTGTTCGGTGTAAATGGAAAGAATTTCATCAAGACCATGCTGCGTCTCTCCGAAACCAACAAGCGCATTACGGTGGTAAATGACCAGTACGGTTCCCCTACCTATACTTATGATCTGGCAAGGCTGCTGGTGGACATGGTGCTTACGGATAAATATGGTATCTATCATGCAACCAACGAGGGTATCTGCACCTGGTATGAATTTGCCTGTGAGATTTTCAGACAGGCCGGCATTGATATGGAGGTAGTGCCCGTTTCCGCAGCAGAGTATATGGCAAAAGCGAAACGTCCCGAGAACAGCCGTATGAGCAAGGACAAGCTGACGGAGAACGGCTTTGTGAGACTCCCCTCCTGGCAGGACGCGCTGGGAAGATACCTGGAGGTTATCAGAGGCTAGCACAGCGTCTTATTTTTTGAAAAAAGTTATTGACAATGCATTTGCTAACACGTATACTAACATAGTGTGCATGCAAGTGCATTTTTCTTTTAGTGCAAGTGAAAAGTGCTTAGCACATTGCAGCAAATGCAATTTTTCCTTGTGATGCAGCTTGTATGTTACGCGTAACTACTATTTATAATAAGAAAGAGGTGAAACAGAATGCCAACATTTAACCAGTTAGTAAGAAAAGGACGTCAGACAACTGAAAAGAAGTCTACAGCACCTGCTCTGCAGAAAGGATTTAACTCCCTGCACAAGAAAGCAATCAATACTTCTTCTCCTCAGAAGAGAGGTGTATGTACTGCTGTTAAGACTGCAACTCCTAAGAAGCCTAACTCTGCACTTAGAAAGATCGCCAGAGTTCGTCTTTCCAACGGAATCGAAGTAACAAGCTACATTCCCGGAGAAGGCCACAACTTACAGGAGCACAGCGTTGTACTGATCAGAGGCGGTAGAGTTAAAGACTTACCTGGTACCAGATACCACATCATCAGAGGTACACTGGATACTGCGGGAGTTGCTAACAGAAAACAGGCTCGTTCCAAATATGGCGCGAAGAGACCTAAAGCGTCTAAATAATCAGGCAAGCTGATTAAACTGGATTCACATAACGGAACTATTCGAGTGTTGGAATTCTGTCATATAAATACAGATATACCGCACGAACACTAGGGAAACAATTGTGAGTACCGATGATTTAATTAACCTAACGTCCACAGATTTCGGACGTTACCATTATTAAGGAGGGAAGAACCGTGCCACGTAAAGGACATATTCAGAAAAGAGACGTATTAGCAGATCCTTTATACAATAACAAAGTGGTAACCAAGCTTATCAATAACGTAATGTTAGACGGTAAGAAGGGTGTTGCACAGAAGATTGTATACGGTGCATTTGCTAAAGTAGAAGAAAAGTCAGGCAAGCCTGCTCTTGAAGTTTTCGAAGAGGCTATGAACAACATCATGCCTGTTCTGGAAGTTAAGGCAAGACGTATCGGTGGTGCTACCTATCAGGTACCTATCGAAGTAAGACCTGATCGTCGTCAGGCTCTGGGTCTTCGTTGGTTGGTAATGTTTTCTCGTAAGAGAGGCGAAAAGACCATGGAAGACAGACTGGCAAATGAGATTCTTGATGCAGCAAACAATACAGGCTCTGCTGTAAAGAGAAAAGAAGATATGCACAAGATGGCAGAAGCAAACAAGGCGTTTGCTCACTATCGTTTCTAATTACTCATTGGAACGGCCATTTTCACTAATATAAGGAGGAAAAAACCTTGGCTGGAAGAGAATATCCATTGGAGAGAACCAGAAATATCGGTATCATGGCTCATATCGATGCAGGTAAGACCACATTGACTGAGCGTATTCTTTACTATACCGGTGTTAACTATAAGATTGGTGATACCCATGAAGGTACTGCAACCATGGACTGGATGGAGCAGGAACAGGAAAGAGGTATTACCATCACATCTGCAGCTACAACCTGCCACTGGACTCTGGAAAAAGAGACAAAACCCATGCCTGGTGCATTAGAGCATCGTATCAACATCATTGATACCCCGGGCCACGTTGACTTCACTGTTGAAGTTGAGCGTTCCCTGCGTGTACTTGATGGTGCAGTCGGTGTGTTCTGTGCAAAGGGCGGCGTTGAGCCTCAGTCAGAAAACGTATGGCGTCAGGCAGACACCTACAACGTACCTCGTATGGCATTCATTAACAAGATGGATATCCTTGGTGCAAACTTCTACGGTGCAGTAGAGCAGATTAGAACCAGATTAGGCAAGAATGCAATTTGTCTGCAGCTGCCTATCGGCAAGGAAGATGATTTCAAGGGAATCATTGACCTGTTTGAAATGAAAGCCTATATCTACAATGATGACAAGGGTGACGACATCACCGTTACGGATGATCTCGGCGATATGAAGGATGATGCAGAACTGTATCGTTCCGAACTGATTGAAAAAATCTGCGAGCTGGATGACGACCTGATGATGATGTACCTGGAAGGGGAAGAGCCTTCCATAGAAGAAATGAAGAAAGTACTCAGAAAGGCAACCTGCGAATGTAAGGCAATCCCTGTATGCTGCGGTTCTGCATACCGTAACAAGGGTGTACAGAAGCTTCTGGATGCCATTCTGGAATACATGCCGGCACCTACCGACATCCCCGCTATCAAGGGTGTGGACCTGGAGGGCAACGAAATCGAGAGACATTCTTCCGATGACGAGCCGTTCGCAGCTCTGGCATTCAAGATCATGGCTGACCCGTTCGTAGGAAAGCTTGCATTCTTCAGAGTATATTCCGGTACGATGAACTCAGGTTCTTATGTACTGAACGCAACCAAAGACAAGAAGGAACGTGTTGGACGTATCCTGCAGATGCATGCAAATAAGAGAGCAGAACTTGAAAAGGTTTACTCCGGTGATATTGCAGCGGCAGTAGGTTTCAAGTTTACCACTACCGGTGATACCATCTGCGATGAGCAGCATCCTGTAATTCTGGAGTCCATGGAGTTCCCTGAGCCCGTTATCGAGCTGGCTATCGAGCCTAAGA
>JBJFCM010000237.1:0-6061 GCA_051888955.1 Lachnospiraceae bacterium
TTCTACATGCACCACATAGGTGTCTCCATTTAAGGGTTCCCCGATTGTAAAGCCTACCACCTGATCGCACTGGTAAAGCACACCACCTGTAAAACCTAAGCTGTCAAAGTTACAAAGGGCATTGTCCACCACTCCTCTATCCACCAGTGCTGCCGTATTGCCGTTTGCCGCATGCTCCGCATACCAGGTCTCACACATTACACGACAGGCCTCCATATTTTCAGCAGTCAGAGGTTCAAATCTCCATTCTCCCCCATCTTCAAACCGTGCAATATGGTTTCTCTTCCCATGGTATTTTTTCCCGGCAAGAAGTGTCAAATCTTCCACCCTGTACAGATAATCCCACTCTGCACGCGCACTTTCAATAGAAAACACCCCCGGAAAGGCTTCCTCAAGCTTTGCCGCTTCTTTCCCGCCAAAGCCACGCAATAAAAAAGGTACCCCAAGTCTTGCCGCATCCTGAAGCATATATTCCACTGCTTCCTTTAAATCTCCACATCCTGCCGGATATAGATAGAGGTATTCCCCTGTACCCGGCCTTCTGCTGCGGGCACAAAGCATATCTCCCACCTTGGCTACCTTCTGCCTGTACAAATCCTTCCAGATATACAGATTGCCGAATGTATAGTCACAGCCCTGAAAGCCGGATGCCTTTAACAGCGGCTCTATCCACTCTCTGTCCGCCAGTTCCATATCCCTTAGTTCCATCTCAACCAATACTCCTGTTTTGAAATAGTTTCACAACTCACCATGGATAGTATAGCAGACTGGCAGAAAAATATCTATGGATTTCTACACAATACTCTCCAGTACGACACCATGTGCAATTCCCGGCACACTTTGTCCTTCATTAAAACTGATTTTGCTTAAAAGTGCTCCTGTGGGCACGAACAGCACCTTTTTCCAATTCTTTTCAAATATCTGTTTTAAAATATATGCCGATAGAGTGACAGCGCTGCATCCGCAGCCCGAACCACCCGCATGGGTATCCTGCGTCTCTGCATCGTAAATTTCCATACCGCAGTCCATGTGGCGGTCTGCAATATCAAAGCCCTTATCCCTCAACAAATCTAACAGTACCTTCTGTCCCACGCTTCCCAGATCTCCGGTAATGATTTTATCATATTCTTCCGGTTGACTGTTGTAGTCAGCAAAATGACAGGCAATGGTAGCCGCAGCCGCCGGTGCCATACATGCTCCCATATTTAGGGAATCCTTCAAACCGAAATCCACAATTTTCCCCACAGTCATACCGGTAATCCGCGCCCTGCTGCCGACATCCCTTGCGTTGCTCAGAACAAAAGCGCCGCTGCCGGTTACGGTCCAGCTGGCGGACAGAGGCCGTTGACTGCCATAGCCTAAGGGAAAACGGAATTCCTTCTCCGCACTTGCAAAGTGACTGGAGGTAACGCAGATTACATTTTCCGCGAAACCACCGGCCACTGCCATGGCTCCTACCGTCAGGGACTCCCCACAGGTGGAACAGGCACCATATACACCCAGTAGTGGTATATTGTAATTCATAATACCAAATGATGTGGCTATCGATTGACCGAGTAAGTCACCGGCAAAAATGTACCGCATATCCTCCGGCTTTTTTCCTGCCTTGCCCAGCGCCATATAGACCGCGTCCTTCTGCAGGCTGCTCTCCGCTTCCTCCCAGGTCTTGCAGCCGAACATATCATCCTCTCCCACCATATCAAACAAGAGCCCCAGCGGTCCTTCCCCTTCCTTCTTGCCAACTATGGCGGCACTGCCGTTTATATAGACTTCCGTATCCAGCTTCACGCTCTGACTTCCCAATGTACACAGACTGCTTTTGCTCATATTCCCTCATTTCTGCCGTCAGTGGCTTCCCTGCGGCCTTAAACTTTTCCATCTTAGTATGGGAATTAGGGGGTAAAAATATGCGCCAGCTGCAAAATGGCTTCTTTCAGCACTTCTTCTTTTAAATCCGCATAATTCAAAATCAGCACGTTCTCATACGCAGGCTTTTTCTCATGGCAGAACTCAGAAAGGCATTCCAGCCTGATACCTGCTTCTCTGGCCGCCCATTTTATCTGGCTGTCAGTAAGAGAAGTATCCACCTTCACTAAAAGTCTGGTTCCTGCATCGATGCCGCTCATCTCTATGACCGGCATCGTCGTTTCTTTTATATACTGTTTTATTCTGTCACGATATTCTCTGTAATATTTCCGCATACGGCTGATATGACGTTCAAAATACCCTTCTTCCATAAAAGCAGCCAGCGCATACTGTTCAAAGTTTGATACCGTATTGGAATAATAATTCATTTTCTCCACATACCTGTCCATCAGCTTCCGTGGCAGAACCATATAGCTGATACGGATGGAGGGTGCCAGCGTCTTACTGAACGTATTCATATAGATAACACGATGGTGCCTGTCCATACTCTGAATGCTGGGAACCGGCCTTCCGGAATAACGGAATTCGCAGTCGTAATCATCTTCAATAATATATCGCTCCGGTGTCTCGGCAGCCCAGGAAAGCAACTCCTGCCTTCTGCCTACGGGCATGACAAACCCCAGTGGAAAATGGTAACCTGGTGATACATGTACCACATCGGCACCACTTTCTCGCAACGCATCCATACAGACGCCCTCTCCATCTACCGGTATATATTTAAAATTCATCCCCTGCCCTTTATATATTCTGGCAATTTTTTGGTATCCGGGATCTTCTACCGCATAAACGCCCGCCGGTGCTAACAGTTCCAATAGCCTGCCATACAGGTATTCCGTACCGGCACCAATCAGGATACAGTCCGGTGATACGCTCATTCCACGGTTTCTGTAAAGATACTCTGCAATGGCCTCTCTTAACTCCCGTACCCCTTGAAAGGGTGCTGTCTGTAAAAGCTCCCTGTCCCTGTAGCTTAGGGTCTCCCTCATCACTTTGCTCCACTGTGAAAAAGGAAATCTGGCGTATACAGTATTGGAAGAGGTAAAATCCGCGAACCACTTTTCCTCGTTATAATGTATCTCTGCCACCGGTGCCGCTTTTTTATGATAATCCGCCCGTTCCACCCTTGCTGCAAAATATCCTCTTTTTTCTTCTGCCTCCAGGTACCCTTCCGTCAAAAGCTGTGCATAGGCATTTTCCACCGTCTTTACACTGATGCCATATTCCCCGGCCAGTTCCCTTTTGGAAGGCAGCTTCTCTCCTGTCGCTATCCTCCCCTCCAATATGTCCTTTTTCAGACACTCATACAGATATTCATATAAAGTAAGCTTTCCTCTTTTTGACAAATCATATGCTTTCAATCTGGTATCCTCATTTTTAATCAATTTGGTTATTTTAAAGATATCAATTATTATTATAATAAGGATTATCAGATTTGTACATAAGAAATCGAAGGAGGATTTTGAAATGGGCGTATATGCAATTACAGGCGGTTCCAGCGGAATCGGTGCCAAAACAGTTGAGTTATTGAAAAAAGCAGGGCATGAGGTCATCAATATCGATTTAAAGGATGGTGATATCTGCGTGAATCTGGCCACAGTAGAAGGGCGCCAGAAAGCCATCGACACTTTGCATGAAATGCATCCCGAAGGCCTGGATGGCATGATTTGCAATGCCGGTGTATCCGGAGCATGCGGCAACCTGCAGCTGATTATTTCTTTAAATTATTTCGGTACAGTCGCTTTGGCAAAGGGCGTTTATGATTTGCTGGAGAAAAAACACGGCAACTGTGTCGTCACTGCCTCCAACACCATCTCCCAGGGCGCAGGCAGAATGGATGTGGCCGATCTTCTGAACAATATCGGGGATGAACAGCGCATTCTGAATTTAGTGGGCAGCTGGGATGGCTCCAATCTTTCCGTGGGTAACAGCATCTATGTTGCCACCAAGTATGCACTGGCAAGATGGGTACGCCGCCACTCTGCATCCTTTGCAGCAAACGGCGTCAGAATCAATGCAGTCGCTCCCGGCAATGTCAATACCGCCATGACCGCTACCATGTCTACCAATGCAAAGATGGCTTTAAATGCCCTCCCCATTCCCACAAAATACGGGCAGGAAACCTTGATGGATCCGGAAGAAATCGCTTCCGTCATCGTCTTTTTGGCTTCTCCCGCAGCCTGTGGCGTAAACGGCAATATCATGTTTGTAGACGGCGGCACGGATGCGCTGTTGAATACCGAAAAAGTATATTAGGAGGAAAACGATATGAGACCGATTGAAAAATATGTAGAAGCTATGGAAAACAAAGACTTTGCCGCATTGGGCGAACTTTTCACCAAGGACGGCCATTTATGTGACTACTGCCCTAACGGTACCGCCCAGCACGAATACCATCTATACGGCAAAGAAGCTATTTCCATGTTTTTTAGAAATAAATTTGGCTTCCGTCAGTACTCCATATTGGAGGCGGAAATTGCCAACGATACCCAGGCGGAATTCATTGCCTCCTTCGGTGGCTTCCACGTGATGGCGATTGCCACCGTACAGAAGGTATCCGAAGACGGACATATTGCAAGAATGACTGTGCGGCCCAAATAAGGCCGCACACCCTTTGGGTGAAAAATACCGATTTCTCTCACACCTTACTCGAACCGCCCCTCCGCCACCATGCGGACCAGCTCGTCCATATCACTGTCATTGGTAATCTGGCTGCTCTTTTCACGAAGCACTTCTCTTTCCTCATCGGACATTCTGCCGATTCTGTCCATCATACTCTCCTCCATGGCAAATGCCACCGGAAGTCCCCAGAACATACTGCCGTTCAAGGGTATATTGGGTACATTGGCTCCATTAAATCCATCCATACTTTTATTCCTTTCCTTTTCTGTTTTTCAAAGTAAGTATGAACGATTTATCTGAATCTTATTCAGAAATATAAGCCGGGAGCTAGATGAATGCAAAAGAGGCTGTTGCAAATCAACCGCCTTGCCAGCTCCAATTTGCAACAGCCCTTTTCATTTAAATATTTATAGGGAATATTAATCAGCCCAATCCTGCCATTCTACCCAGTTTTCATCATAGGCAAAGTGCTCCAGGGAGATACCTACTACCTCGCCCCAACTGTCAAAGTTTACAGCAAAAACTACGCATTCATCGTAATCATCCAGATCAGCATCACAGAACCAGACATCTCGTACTTCGTAGTCCATTAACTGCTTCCACTCACCGTTTTCCTTACAGAAACCGATATCCAGCCACACATTATTATTTTCGCCATCATACATTTCTGCAGGACTCTGGCCTGTATACTCACGGAAGCCTGTATACTCGTTTTCATCACCGGAATACACTTCCCACACGGCAAAACCTTCCTTTATGTCGTATAATTCCACATAATCCTCAATCAGCATACCAAGTTCCAGCCCCTTACTTGTGGAAAAATCTCCATAATAGGTTTCATAATATCCATCCGAATAATCTGTCAGGTAACTTCCATCATCATAGGTAATAAATGCATACCCCAGTGCCGCTTCTACCGTATCGGAATCAGATTGGAAAATCAAGTCCGCATCACTCCAATCTCCCTTGACACTTGCCTGCAGTTCTTCTATAGTTTTCTCCAGCGTTTTTGCCTTTGCCTGGCTGTCTGCATTCTCAAGCAAATCGATAGCAGCCTCATAATCTCCATCTTCCGCATAGCTCTCTGCCCATTCTACATAAGCATCTGTCAGGCCGCTGATTGCATCAGCATTTTCCGGATCCAGTTCCAGTACATCCAGATAGGTATCAATTGCCAGCCTGTAGCTTGAATTGTCCAGATACTCGTCCGCTGTATTCATCAGGGTCTGCACCTTACGGTTGTTCATTCCCTTATTAAGCAGCATGAACGCAAGGACTCCTAAGCATATCAGAAGCAGAATTACGATTAAGATCACTACGACTTTTACAGCGCCATTTCCTTTTTTTCCGGCTGGTTGTGCCGGGGGAATCTGCGGCATGGACTGTGCATAGGGCATCGGTTGGCCCTGCATGGGCATTCCGGGCATCGGCTGACCCTGCACGGGCATTCCGGCCATCGGCTGACCCTGCACGGGCATTCCGGCCATCGGCTGACCCTGCATGGGGGCTCCGGACA
>JBJFCM010000238.1:0-5933 GCA_051888955.1 Lachnospiraceae bacterium
ATTCCTTTTTAATAGAAATGTTACTGTGCTCAAAACGATAGTCACTACAGTGGCGGCAATTTGTAAAAATATCCTCCATGTTCCACCGGTGGAAAGCACGGCGGCAATAAGAGTGATGAGAAAGTAACCGAAAATCACCATCACCAATGGATATGCGGTTGTGTTTGCATCTTTGTACTGTTTTTGCGTCATAATTCTTGTACCCCCCCTGTAAAGATAATTCCCATTGAAACAATCATTTATCAGACTATTTGTCCTACACTGTCTAAACTATAACACAATATGTCGAAATAAGGAAGTATTTTTATCTATTTTAAGAGGTTCATTTTTATCGTAGCATAACAACCCGTAAATGCCAATAAAAAACAGATAGAGCAGATTTCTGTTGACAAATAGGTTTACTGCATGTAAACTTAAAAACAAAGAGGTTTACAAATAGTAAACCTATATCGAGAGACAGAGTGGAGGAGCCTGTGATGGAAGGAATGAAGCTTGCGGAAATTGAGAGTAAATTTGTAGAGCTGGTGTGGGAGAAGGAGCCTGTAAATTCAGGCGAGTTGGTTGCCCTGTGTGAAGAGAAGCTGAACTGGAAGAAGTCTACGACTTATACGGTGCTGCGGCGGCTGTGCCAGCGGGGCATATTACAGAATGAAAATGCAACGGTCACTTCTAAAATTAAAAAGGAAGAATATTATGCAATGCAGAGCGAGCAGTTTGTGGAGGATACCTTTCAGGGCTCGCTGCCACAGTTCATGGCGGCCTTTATGAGCAGGAAAAAGCTGAGTAAAAAGCAGATAGAGCAGATTCAACAGTTGATTGAAAACTATAAGGAACAGGAGGAGCAGGGATGATAGAAAAGTGGTTGCTTTTGCAGGTGCAGGTTGCCATCATGGTTCTTGTCATACTGGTGTTGAGACAGTGTATGAAGAAGCTTCCCAAGGTCTATTCCTATGCGCTGTGGCTGCTGGTATTTGTCCGCCTGCTCTGCCCGGTCACCCTGGAAAGCAGAGTGAGTCTGATACCGTCTGGACAAGAGTGGAGTGCGCTGTTTACAAGCCTTGAGGAAAGAACAGGTCTGGATATTGCAGAAGGTAGGGAAGGTGTAGCAGAAGAAACCGAGCTGATGGACGCATTTGCAGGGACCGGGCAGGCCGGCACAGATAATAGCGCAAACCAACCCATCGGAACAGATAAAAGCGAAAATCAGCCCGGAGCAGTAGGAGCAGTTACTTACCCAGAACAATCCGTTTTAGAAGCTCTTAATACCAATCAACCGGGAGAAGCCGGAGCAGCCACCGGTATAGACCAGGCGGTCGGAGGCGGAACAGGTATCAATATAAATGCAGCCGATGGAACCGGGTCAGCTATCGGCATAGAGCAATCCGGCACGAACGGAATCATCCCTGGCAACCAGAGATTTTTAGCTGTTCTGATTCCGGTGATTATGCTGTTTGGAACAATCGGTATCCTGCTTTATAATATGATTGCTCTGTTGAGAATCCGCAGACGGCTGAAGATGGCAGTTTGGCAGGAAGAAAATATTTTTATCAGTGACAGGATAGAGACGCCCTTTGTGACTGGCTTCCTGAAGCCAAGGATTTATCTGCCGGCATTTTTAGGGCCAAAGGAGCAGAAATATGTTTTGTTTCATGAGCAGGTACACATCAAAAGAAAGGATTATCTGGTAAAAAATATCGCTTTCCTGCTCACGGCTCTTTACTGGTACAATCCCTTTGTCTGGGTGTCCTTTCTGCTTATGGGGCAGGATATGGAAATGTCCTGTGACGAGACAGTAGTAAGAAAACTGGGGGAAGGAATCAAGAAGCAGTATTCCCAGTCTCTTCTGAATTTTGCGATAGGGAAGAACGGGATGCCTGTGACGCCCCTGCCTTTTGGGGAAAACAGCGTAAAACAGAGAGTAAAAAATATCCTTTCCTATAAAAAGGCAAAGACCTGGGGCTGTGTGGCCGGAGCGGTTGTTATATTGATTGCCGGAATTACCCTGTTGACTACCAGAGGACCGGAGAGAGAAACCCTGGTTTCGTCACAGGAAACGGAAAATGCTCAGGAAACGCAGGTATCGGAGAATTCCCAGGACGATGGTGCAGCCTCCACACCGGCTCCGGCAGCGGATACGGATGAGGAATCTGCCGGAACAAAAATTGACAGAAGCAGTGCGGAACTGGTATTGGGCAGATGGGCGGAAGCCTTTTCCGACAGGGACGGAGATTTGCTGTATGAGCTTTCCCTGGATAAGGATAATTTTCAAAAATGGGATATGGTTTACCCTTTAGAGGAGGGCGGTTATGCCTTTGGTGCATCCAGTCCCTGGCCGTGGATGCACGGCTATGAGATCCAATATGAGCAGGGAGGCACAGAGGCTGTTATCCGCTATTTTATGAACAGCTCCGAGCCGGCAATTACGATTGGCAGAGAAATGGTAGAAGTCGTAAAAGAGGGGGAAGAATATTATATCAACCACAAAGACTTTCAGATGTTTGACGATATAAAGAACGCTGAAGAATTTGCGCTGGCCTATGAGGAAGGTTATCCGAATATGAGGCAGTATGCAGCTGTAATCAACAGGCACTTAATTGACGGTATTGACGATGCCTATTACAGTGGATACAAAGACCCTGTATCGGCGGCAAAGACCATCCTGCATTTGGGCGAGGGAACCGGTGAGGTGAAATACAGGATGGCGGCAACCCGGGAAGATGGGATGACGGCAATGGTAACCTACACTTTTGCCCAGGACGGCAGCCGGGTAGAGATTCCCATGCAGATGGCAGAGCCTGTTCAACCAATCTGGATGGTGGACGACGGTAATGGGGACGTTTTTCAGATTTTTCAGGAACTCTCAGAGAGGGAGCTTTCAGGTAGTGATACTGGCAGTGAGGATGTAGTGTATCAGGTAACCAGTCTTGGTATTTACCAAAAAGCATCGGGAGAAGTGGAATGTCTGTACCCGTATTTTGCAGGTACGGATCCTCGTATGTGCCTGTATGACCAGAGACTGCTCTTCATGACGGATTTAAATTATACGGAAGGAAATCTGGACTGGGCAGAAAATGGTATTTGCTGGATCAATATATTTAGTGAGGAATATGGAGTATTGGATTTGGCGGGTTATGATAATGACAGACTGATTGGTTCCTTTTTTGTCGGAGATGGGTATATTCGTATTTATTTTCAGGGAAGTAATGC
Source organism: Lachnospiraceae bacterium (assembly GCA_051888955.1). Classification (GTDB taxonomy): domain Bacteria; phylum Bacillota; class Clostridia; order Lachnospirales; family Lachnospiraceae; genus Acetatifactor. The sequence goes on from JBJFCM010000238.1 coordinate 3,208, forward strand.
AGATCGTACCTATTTAATGCCGGATACCGGAAAAATAATCCGGAATGGAATGACAGCAGAGGAGATGTTCCCGGAGCAGGCAGACGAGTACGGCCTGGCATTGAGTGAAAACCTGCTGCAGGAAAAAGGCGACCTGAGAAACATTGCATATCACACGGCAGTGGAAACTTATGCTTATCTGGATATGGATCAGGATGGCAATACGGAAAAGATTGTATTATGTCCCTACGATAATAATTCGGCTTCGGGATACACTATCTTGGATCATTTCAAGCTGACAATAGGAGATGCTGTTTTAGAGGGATATGGGGAAAATATATGTAACGATATTTGGGCCATCAGTTTAGACGGAGAGAGCCTGCTGCTTGTCCTTTATGAGGATGGTCCCAGCGGAGACCCTTATACCACCTTTTACCGTTATCAGGACGGCAAGATTGAAGAGGCCGGAAGCTTTGGAGACGACATCCGTGCATGTGTGATTGGAACAGACGGTGTTATTTCCGGCAGCATCCGCTGTGATATTATGCAGACGAACCGCATTTATGTAAAGTGGCAGCAGAATGCCGAAGGAAATATTGAGCAAATGCCTCAGGATATTTATGAATTTGCCTATGTGTTCGATGTGGAGCTAAAGACAGACCTGCCGGTATATAAAGAGCCGGGCAGCAGGGAAAGCTTTACCATCACCCCCCAGACCGTGCGCCTCGTGCAGGTGACCTCTGACTATGGCTGGGTGCAGCTGGAAACCTTAAACGGTGAAAAGGGTTGGTTTAAGGTGGAAGGCATAGGCACTGTCACAGACCTTGATAAGGATGCCACGAGTGTGTTTGACGGGCTGCAGTTTTATGATTAAAATATAATAAAAAGGGGATGCCGCAACGCCGGTAAGGAGCATTGCGACATCCCCTTTTGTACTATTGTTTGTCTGCAATAATGCCGTATTCCAGATACAGTGCATCACGGAATTCTTTATTCGTGGTCGCTTGTTGTAAATCCTCGGTACGGGCATCCTGAAGTAGTTTTGCAGTCAGGGCAGCAAAGAGATCCGCACCGGCTTCACGTTCCGCTTTTCTGATTAGTGCTATTTCTCTCTCTTCATCATATTCAAATATACTTACACTCACGGCTTCCCTCCTGTACCTGGTCAGAAACTTATCCAAGATTCCTTCTTTTATGCACTCCTGTACCGCCTGCTCAACAGCTTCTTTTAGAGGCTTTTCTTCTGCGTATTTCCTTACCCGTTCTACATAAAGGGTATATTCCTGTAACGTACGGCATTTTTTCATCAGTTCTTTATTGAAGCCTGTGTTGATGTTAAGCTGGATGACATGAAGTTCAAGGGCAGGCTTGTCCATCGGTATTTCAAAGGCATCAGAAAGCTTCATTTCCAGGCGTTCCGGTTGCTTTTCTTTGCCGTTGTAAAAGGTAATAAAGCTTGGAGCAGGTATCTTTACCAATGTGGATGCATACAAGGTTTTATCAGCTAAAAGCTTTTCATATTCTTTTGCCACGTAGAACAAATCTCTCAAGGGCATATTAGGATTAAAAGTACTTTGATGCTCATACAGGCTTAAGTGACAGTCCACAATACAGGCCAGATCGTTTTTCATACACATGTAAATACCGTTTTCCAGAGTCACGATTTGTAGTTCTTCGGGCTTGGTATAGCGTGTATCATGAATGGCATTGTAGAGGGAAAGCAATTCCTTCGGTTCCTTAAAAATCAATCGGAACAAGGTATCCTTGTAATTGCGGTTTTCTGCCGGCAACTTTTCCTGTGCCGCAGAGAGTGTGGCTGTTAAGTTTTTGCTATTATTCATTTGTACCTCCTTTGCAGGAGCGTACTGAAAATCTCCTGCTTTCATAAATGGTTAATAGGGAAAGCATAGATTTTCTGAAATGAAACAAAGAAATAAAGATATTTTTGACATTATATTGGAAACATATGCTTTAAATATAGATTATCACAACGATAGTCATTTTGCAATAGATGAATTCATTTTGATTATACTTTGCGTATAATGAAAAGCTGAGACAAAGTCAGTAACTTTGTCTCAGCCTTTGTGTATGTTTAGAAAACAATTTAGAACAGTCCCTCAAATCTCTTCATAGCTTCGATGGTGTTTTCCTTGCTGCCGAAGGCGGTCAGACGGAAGAAGTTCTTGCCGTTGTTACCGAAGCCTGCACCGGGGGTGCCGACTACCTGAATCTTGTCCAGCATATAGTCGAAGAATTCCCAGGATTCCATTCCCATAGGGCATTCGAACCAGATGTAAGGGGAGTTGATACCGCCGAAGTAGCGGACGCCCTTCTTTTCCATGCAGTCTGCAATGATGCGTGCATTTTCCTGGTAATATTTGATGTTCTCGCGGCACTGTGCCATTCCTTCTTCCGTGAAGACCTCAGCGGCACCTTTCTGTACGATGTAGGAAACGCCGTTGAACTTGGTGGTCTGTCTGCGGTTCCACATTGCATTTAAGGACATTTCAGTACCGTTGGAAGCAGCAAATTTAAGCTCCAAGGGCACGATGGTGTAGCCGCAACGGGTGCCGGTAAAGCCGGCGGTCTTACTTAAGGAGCAGAACTCGATGGCACATTTCTTAGCGCCCTCGATAGCAAAAATGCTGCGGGGCAGGGACTCGTCGGTGATGAAGCATTCATATGCGGAATCGTACAGGATGATAGCGTCATTAGCCAGTGCATAATCCACCCATTCCTTCAACTGT
>JBJFCM010000239.1:0-5893 GCA_051888955.1 Lachnospiraceae bacterium
TTCCGCTTCGGGCGTCAATACTTCTCACACAGACCCGCTTCCGCTTCGTGAAAAGCGTAACGGACACTAGGCTCGATAATTCCTCGCCAAGTGCCGACGTTTTTCAAGAGTCTGCTTAGAGAAGTATTGACGCCCTACGCTGCTTACAAGCTTGCTTACTTTTCTTCTGCGAGTAGTTCAAGATTCTTTCTGATAAGTTCACAGCGCTGCTTTACACAGTCGGGACTGCGTAAGGGGTCTGTAGGGGTATTGAATACATAATCAGTGAGTCTCTCAAGGTCAGTCACTGCTACATGGAGTCTGGTATCGCTGGAGGCATAGTAAATATAAACCTTTCCTGCATCATCCACAATAGCGCCATTGGTAAACACCACGTTGGACACATCCCCGACTCTCTCTCCGCCTCTGGGTCCGATTAACAGACCGGAGGGCTCTGCAATTACCTTGGAAGGGTCATTTAAATCCGTTGCAAAAGCATAGATGACATAGCGAAGACCGGCTGCCGTATTTCTCACACCGTGTGCGATATGTATCCAGCCCTTATCGGTCTTGATAGGCACAGCTCCTGCACCGTTCTTCACCTCAGTGATGGTATGATACTTTCTGAGACTGGTCATCTTTTCTTCATCAATGACTGCATGGGTAATATCTTCACAAAGACCAAAACCTACACCACCGCCTGATCCGGTATCGATGAAATCATCCATCGGTCTGGTATAAAAAGCATATTTGCCATCCACAAATTCAGGATGCAGCACCACATTCCTCTGCTGAGGAGAATGCAGTGTCACCAGGTTCGGCAGTCTCTCCCAGGTCTTTAAGTCCTTGGTCCGTACAATACCGGCAGCTGCCACTGCCGCAGACAGATCCTTGGAAGTTGTATCCTTGCTTTCCGAACAGAACACCCCATAGATATAACCGTCCTCATGTTTGGTCAGACGCATATCGTATACATTGGTTTCCTCCGGGCAGGTATCCGGCAGTACCACCGGATAATCCCAAAAGCGGAAGCCATCCACACCATTGTCGCTTTCTGCTACGCCAAAGAAAGATTTTCTGTCATTACCTTCTATTCTGGCTACCAGATAATATTTGCCATTCAGATATATTGCACCGGAATTCATGACTGCATTGACCCCCAGCCTCTCTTCAAAAAAGGGATTGGTCTCCGTATTTAAATCATATTGCCAGCTTACGGGAATATGCTCCCTGGTCAAAACCGGATATTTGTATCTATCGTAGATACCGTTGTAGAAGTTATCGTCTACTTCATTTTTTCTGGAAAGAAGCGCTTCCTGACGCTCTTTCAACCAATAGAATTTTTCATGTATCATGACTCTTCCATCCTCCTCATTATTTCCATACACATACGACCATTGTGATAAGGGCATTTCCAGGGCTCTACAATCGGCTTATCAGCTTCCGGTACTCCTGTATCGGACACATGCATGAACCATTCGGAGCCTTCCCGCTTATCAATCACATACTTTTTAATAAATTCCCAGATATGTTCCGAAGCCTCCAGATACTCCTTGTGCTCCGGTGTCTTCTGATACTGGTTATAGAAACCGACAACAGCCTCCGCCTGTACCCACCATACACGCTTTTTGTCCACTACTCCACGCTCACATTCGTTGGATAAGGAATCGTTATAGTAAGCAGCCCTGTATACCTCTGCTACCAAATCTGCAATGATAGGAGCCCATTCTGCGGCATAAGCTTTATCTCCCAACACATCCAGTCCTCTGTCCAAAAGCCATGAGGTTTCGATATCATGTCCATAAGAATGCAGGTCGATGATACTGTTCATTTCATTGTCAAAGAAGACTTCCTGTCTATGCAGAACAGGATTGTATATCTTATTGCGGAAGGTCTCCAGTATCCACAGAAGCTTATTTTTCACTCGTTCATCCTTCGATACCCGATACAACTCCGTATATGCTTCGAAAACATGCAAAAGTGTATTCATGGTTCTGTCTGCCATGACACCATTCTCCGAAAGCTTGTCATTCTCTGCCGGTGCAAAGCTTCTGTCCAAAGCTTCCTTATAGCCGCCCTCATCAAATCCCTTTTCCTCGATGATATCAAACAAGCCGAAGGCTGTTTTTAAGGCTTCTTCATCCTTAGAAGCATCATAATAAGAGGAAAGTGCATACACCGCAAAAGCCTGGTTATATATGTGCTTGGTAGTGTCCTCCGGCACTCCATCATAGGATACCGACCAATACACTCCACCATATTCCTTGTCCAGGCAGAAATTCTTCATAAAGAGGTATGCGTGCTCCGCATCCTTTAAAAGCTCCTTGTCCTTTAATGCCATTGCTGCATTGGAAAAGAACCAGAGGATACGGCTGTTTAAAATGCATCCTTTCACGGCCTTGGGGTCCACAACCAAGTCCTGCCCCATAAAGCCGTAAAATCCACCATACTCTTCATCTCTCAGCTTTTGCCAGAAAGGAACAATCCCGTTCGCCAGATGTTCCTTCATTTCTGTTGCCATACTCATATTTTTTTCCTTTCCGCCACACTTTTCTTTTCAACCATGTGGCCCTCCACAATATGGATTCCTTTTTTATAAATTTCGCCATCTAACTTTTTTAGCAAAGCATTGATAGCGCCTTTTGCCATTTCCTTGATATCTACCTCATAGGTAGTGATTTCCACATCACATAGTCCCGGATAAAGATAATTGTCGTAGCCTACCACCGAAACATCCTCCGGTACCCGCAGTCCTCTCTCCTGTAGCGCCTTGATAATAAGACTGGCAATAAAGTCACAATTGCATACAAACGCCGTGGGCATTTTTTCCGGGAAATCATAATCATCGTAATTATCCCGCAAACCGCTGTTTACATCACGATCCTTAATCAGATATTCCGGCCTAGGCTGCACTCCATGCTCCAAAAGGGATTTTACATATCCCATATACCTGTCCGTAATACTTTCCGTGGCAAAAAGCGTACCAACGTAAGCTATCTCTGTATGCCCCTTATCAAACAGATAATTAGTGAGCACATAGGTGCCATAAAAACCATCCGAGATAAAACAGTCGACACTCTCATCTGTTTCATAAAAGTCCAGAAAAACCAGCGGGATACTTGTATTTTTACGCAAATAATCTCCGTAATCGTAACCGGGCTTTCCGATTACAATCAGGCCATCTACTTTCTTCTCTTCCAACAGCCTGGGCATCTGCCGGTTCTCTTCCATTTCTTCGCTGACAATTTCGAACAGGGTAAAGCATTCTTTTTGAATGGCCCTGTCCGCCACCTCCTGATACATCTTCAGGTAAAAGGAATCATAGGCTGCAAGGTATCTGTCAGAAATCAAAACCCCTATATTATAACCTTTCTTTGCTGTTCTATGCTCCCGTGCAGCAGAGGGCGTTTTATACCCCATCTGTTCAGCGAGTTCTTTAATCTTTACCCTCATTTCCTCGCTGACACCCTTCTGGCCGGACAACGCTTTGGATACTGTTACAGTGCTGACTTCCAGCCTGTCCGCAATATCTGCCATTTTAACGGTTTTTTTCATTTTAGCCATTGCTATTCTCCCAATAGACTCTGCTTTCTCTATTTAAATCCCTGCCTGTTTTCTTCCCCATATACAGACAGGTATTTTATTCTTCTTCAAATCATTTTCTTCCCAGTTTAGTTGTGGGAGACAGTTGCGCCATCTCCCACACTAATTAATCCTTTTATCTTCTACCAATTTCGGTATCTTCTGTTCTTACCACACTGTGTTCTTTAATGTAGTCTACGATTTCATCAAATTTAGTAAATGCAAGTCCTACATAACTGTCAGCACATCCATAGTAAATTGCAATCTTACCTGACTCGGGATCATGAATAGTCGCACAAGGGAATACTACATTAGGAACAAAACCTCTCTCCTCATACCACTCCTCCGGAGTCAACAGGAAGGTTTCACAACGATACTTCACGATGGAAGGATTATCCAGATCCAAAATAGCACCACCAATGCTGTATACAAAACCGTTGCAGGTGCCGCTTACACCATGGTAGAACAAGAGCCAGCCTTCACTGGTCTCGATAGGTGCTGCACCGCCACCAATCTTTACAGATTCCCACCATTCGCTGCTACGTCCCATAACATGTCTGTGTTTGCCCCAATATACAAGATCAGGGCTCTCACTTAAGAAAATATCACCAAACGGTGTATGACCACTGTCGGAAGGACGTGACAGCATCATATAATTGCCATTAATCTTACGAGGGAACAATACTGCATTTCTGTTGAAAGGAATAAACGGATTCTCCAATCTGGTGAAGGTCTTGAAATCCGTTGTTTTTGCCATACCGATTGCTGCACCATAGAAATCCTGGCACCAAATGATGTAATAGGTATCCTCTACCTTTACCAGTCTGGGATCATATGCATAATACGGCATGAAGGGATTACCTGCTTCATCTACAAAAGGAATCTTATCCTTGTCAAAGTCCCAGTGGATTCCATCCTTGCTTCTTCCCAGATAGATATAAGGAATACCGTTGGTCTGCTCTCCACGGAATACACCGATGAATTCATCTCCATAAGGCATTACTGCACTGTTAAAAATTCTTGCCACGCCTTCTACGGGATTACGGCCAATAATAGGGTTTTCCGTATATCTCCATATGGGTGCTCCCTTTAAGCCTTCCGGACGTTCCTGCCAGGGAACATTCGGTACTGCGGGAGCAATCATTTTAATGTCGCTCATAGTTTCCTCCGATTTGCTTTTGGGCAGGGGCGGCTTGCCGCCCCATACCCGCAGCATCATTATTAGAACTTAGTTAAAATATGCATCCAGGCCATCCTGTACCTGCTGCTTGTAGGTCTCCTGGAACTGTGCAGGAGTTACCTCGCCCTTGATTAAGGACTGTAAATCATAGGCAACACCCAGGCTGTTCCACAGGTCAAAGGTAGTGTGTGCACCACAATCCTGCATTACTGCAAAGTTTGCGTTCTGAAGATCTTCTGTCTTAGCAGTTACACCGTACCACCAGTTCAATGCTCTCTTATCATCTCTGTACTCTGCGGTAGTTGCTTCATCACCACCCCAGTTCCACATATCATACAATACGCTGACAACCTTCTCAGGCTCCTGTACACCTGCGGGAATGATATAGCACTCTGCAGGAATATCATTCTTACCAGCGTTGGTATCCTTGTTGCCTGAGTAGCCTACCGGCCAACGAACATATGCAGTATCGAAAGGCAGGGTCGTACCTGTTGTTCCGCCGTAATCGTAGTCGTTGTTACCGGATGCAATCCATGCAGCAATAGGGAAGAAACCGATGTTACCTTCGGTATACTGAATTCTCATGCTGTCAGAAGCATTGCCTTCAAAGTCATAAGGATAGCAAACATTGTATAAATTGTACATATCGGACATCATCTGAAGAGCTTCGCCAACTGCAGCGGAGTCTAAGGTCTGAGTCTTACCCTGTGCAATATTAGCACCGTTGCTCATCATCAACTGTTCAAAGGTCTCATTTTCATATCCACAGTAGCCGTACTGATCGATCTGTCCGTCGCCATCGGTATCCTGTGTCAGTACCTGGCAGTATTCAATGAACTTATCCCAGGTCCACTCGCCTCTTTCCCAAAGATCACGAGGATCTTCAAGATTGTTGTCTTCCAACATCTGAATGTTGAAGCCCAAAGGATAAGTAGCTTCTACCTGATGCTGTGCTTCTACTCTCTGGATGATACAAACCTTACCATCTCCCAGATCACAGAACTGCATGATCTTCTGATCGGTAAAGATATCATGGTCTGCCGGCAGGACAGTAGTCAGATCCAATGCCAGGCCGTTCATCTGTGCGGGAATAGCCATACCTGCATCTACCAGATAGATATCGCAGTCAGGGCTGCCTGCAAGAATGGAAGT
>JBJFCM010000240.1:0-5880 GCA_051888955.1 Lachnospiraceae bacterium
AACTCTTTTAAATATTTTTCTACAATGCTCTGGATATTCACATCCAGTGTACTCACCAGCGTATAGCCGTCTACAGCGGGTTTCGTCGTCCTCTCCAGATTGGAGTCTCCGTTAAGATAGCCATATTCCCTGCCGGTAGTGCCGGAAAGCACATCGTTGTAATACTCCTCCAACCCGTACATGCCCGTTCCATCCGAGGTAGTAAATCCGATAGCGTCACAGGCCAGGCTGCCATTCGGATAAGTTCTTTTATACTCCTCCTCAAACCATATACCTTTAATATAATTACCTACACCGGGATTGCCCTCTGCATCCTTTGCCGTATCATTCTGCATTTCTTTAAAAGCACTGATTTCATTATAAGTCAGTTTCTTTAACGGTACATAATATCTGCTGGACGGATGCTCTTCAACATACTTTCTGATTGCTGCCATGTCCAGCTGTGGAAAGCAGCTTCCCAGCGCATTTAAGGTAGGCTCCAGATAAGCTTCCTTGCTCAGAAGCTGATAAGAATCAATCACCAGATTGTAGACCTTTTCACTGACTGCCAGGGTAGTGCCGTTACAGTCTACAATATCCCCTCTCCGGTATGGCAGCGTCACGCTGTCATATTGCTGCTGTGACAATATCTGCTTGCTGTATTTATCCTCATTTTCTCTGCTTATCCACATCAACCGGATACTTAAGCCCACAAAAGCCAGCAAGATCAGTCCAAAAAGCACCAACAGCTTTTTCTGCATTCTGATGGTAAACTTTTGAACGGTCTTCTGGCTGTTTGTTTCACCTGCCGTCGTTTTTCGGTTCTGACTGTTTGGTCTATTCACTCATGACACCTGCTTTGCTCTATAATTACTGCTGTGGAATATCTCCAAGCTGCCTTACATAATCACTACCTTCATTGGTAAAGTTTACAATCTGTCCTTCTGTTGCATAGGTCATACCCAGTTCACCAATGGCGATTGCCTTAATTTCCTCTAAATCAATACTGCTGTTGATACGGGTAAGTTCCTCATCATTGGAGAGCTTCAGGCTGTTCAGCTCGCTCTCCAGGGAAGCAATCTGTCTCATCTGGGAAGTGATATCTGCCTGCATCTGTATATAACCAATCAGCACATAACCTGCCACAAACAATGCAATAGCTAAAAAAGCCACATAGCCAAGGTTCATGTGATATGCTCTTTCCCTATTCTTTCTGGTCTCGTTGCTCAGCTTCTTTTTCGGTTCTTCTTCGATGGCACGTCTCACGTCCATCTTCCTTACGGTATTCCCCTCTATGTAGTGTAACGTTTGTCTTCCCTGACTTCTGTTCATTACGATTCCCTCATTTCTTTTCAAATACTCTTAATTTTGCACTTTTGGAACGGCTGTTTTCATTAAGCTCTTCCTCCGACGGCAAAATCGGTTTTTTTGTGATAATCTTCCCCTGCGGCTTTTTCCCGCATACACATACCGGAAATTCCGGCGGACACGTACAGGGATTTTCCTGTTTTTTAAATGCTGATTTTACAATCCTATCCTCCAGAGAATGGAAAGTGATGATACATATCCTTCCCCCCGGGCTAAGCAAATCTATCATGCCATCCAGCGAATCTCGTAACACATCCAGTTCCCTGTTGCACTCAATTCTGATTGCCTGAAAGGTCTTCTTGGAGGGATGTCCATTCTGACGCATCTTTGCCGGAATGGAAGCTTTTATGATTTCATTCAATTCACCTGTCGTCTCTATTGGTTTCTCTGTTCTTGCCTGTACGATATGTTTTGCAATATTCTTCGCAAATTGGTCTTCTCCGTAGTCACGAATAATACGGTACAACTCCATCTCGGGGTAACCGTTTATGATATCCTTAGCAGTCAGTGTCTGCCTTCTGTCCATCCGCATATCAAGGGCTGTATCAAAACGATAGGAAAACCCTCTTTCCTCTGTATCCAACTGATAGGAGGACACGCCCAAATCCAGGACAATGCCATCCACCTTTTCAATTCCATATTCTGAAAGTGCTGCTTTCATGTTGCAGTAATTGTTGCGGATAAGAGTAATCTTATCCCAGTAGGCGGAAAGTCTTTCCCCCGCCGCTTCTATGGCTGCATCATCCTGATCGATACCAAAGAACCTTCCTTTTTCGGAAAGCCTTTTTACCACCTCCAGGGCATGTCCACCGCCGCCAAGTGTACCATCCACATAGATGCCGTCCGGCCTGATATTCAGATTTTCAATGGTCTCATCCAACAATACTGAATAATGCTTAAATGCCATCTTTTACCCTTTCCCATATGGACTACTTAGATACCAAGGCCCAGCTCTGACATATGCTTTGCAATTTCTTCCATGTCATCATAAGTAACGGTGCCGTCATATCTTTCCTTACTCCAGATTTCCACGCGGCTTCCGACACCAATCAGTACTACATCTTTTTCCAGTGCTGCAAAATCTCGTAAGCTTGGTGGAATTAAAATTCTTCCCTGCTTGTCCACCTCTACTGAGGAAGCACCTGCCATAAAGAAGCGGATAAATTTACGTACATCCGGATTTGTCAAGGAGGGTAATTTCTGCAGCTTTTCTTCAAAAGCAGTCCATTCGGTGTTATCAAATACAAATAAGCAGCCATCCAGTCCCTTTGTTACCACGAACTCATCTCCAAGAGCTTCACGGAACTTAGAAGGAATAATCAACCTGCTTTTTGCGTCTATCGTATGATTGTATTCACCCATGAACATTGCAATCACCCGCCTTCAAAAAATGGTCTGCCACCAGTCTTCACCAAGAAAATCTACCACTTTATACCACTTGGCTCCACTTTTCACCACTTTTATAATGATTTTATAATAAAATAGCCCATTTAGCAAGCAAAATCAATAAAAAAAATGCGCTCCAAGCAAACTTTTTGGGGCGCAAAAAAGGCCGGTACAACATCTTGTACCGGCCTTTTTTAAGGCTACATTATGTAGATTTTACTTTTTCATATCATGCAGCTCTCACAGTTACACATTAAATCTGAACAGGATTACATCTCCATCCTTTACCACGTAATCCTTGCCTTCGATACCCACAAGACCTTTCTCACGGGCAGCAGCAAGGGAGCCCTGCTCCAGCAGGTCCTTATAGTTTACCACCTCAGCTTTGATAAATCCTCTCTCAAAATCAGAGTGAATTTTTCCGGCTGCCTGAGGCGCCTTGGTTCCGATTTTAATCGTCCATGCCCTGGTCTCATCCTCTCCGGCAGTCAAAAAGCTCATCAGTCCCAGTATATGATAGCTGGCTTTAATCAGCTTCTCCAAACCGGATTCGGACAGTCCCAAATCCTCTAAGAACATTGCCTTTTCATCATCATCCAGCTCAGAAATCTCCTGTTCTATCTGTGCGCAGATAACAAAGACTTCGCTGCCCTCTTCCTTAGCGAACTCTCGTACCTCCCCCACCATGGAATTGGATGCTCCATCATCAGCCAAGTCATCCTCTGACACGTTTGCCGCATAAATCACCGGCTTGTAGGTCAGAAGATTGTATTCCTTCATCAAGACAAGCTCATCTTCATCTGTAATCTCCATGGATTTTGCCGGTTTCCCGGACTCCAGATGTGCCTTCAGGCGCTCCAAAAGAGCCTGCTCCTTGGCATAAGTCTTGTCCATTCGGGCTGCCTTGATTACCTTTGCCATCCTTCTCTCCAGCACTTCCAGATCGGAGAAGATCAGTTCCAGATTGATTGTCTCAATGTCTCTCAAGGGATTTACGCTGCCGTCCACATGAATCACATTGGTGTCCTCAAAGCATCTCACCACGTGTACAATGGCATCCACCTCACGGATATTGCTTAAGAACTGGTTGCCCAGACCTTCACCCTTGGAGGCGCCCTTTACCAGTCCGGCTATGTCCACAAACTCAATTACCGCAGGAGTCACCTTCTTAGACTTATACATATCACCTAACAGTTTCAGCCTCTCATCCGGCACTGACACGATACCCACATTGGGGTCTATGGTACAGAACGGATAGTTAGCTGACTCTGCCCCCGCCTTTGTCAAAGAATTGAACAATGTACTTTTTCCTACATTGGGTAGACCAACGATTCCTAATTTCATTTTATCCTATATCTCCTTTTTCTTTTTATTTCAAAAAATTTTATATTACTTTAGCTTTGCATAATAATATCCCTGCTCATGACCTACCTTAAGTACATCCTGATAGGCCTGATAATATATCTGTCCACGCCCCTCGCCGGTGATATAGTCTAAATTATTCCACAGAATCTTGTCTTCAAAAATATGCTCTACCACCTGGGGATTATAACGGGTGCCTGCCCCTTCTTTCAGTTCCTCAGCCAAAACAGAAAAGTTCTTACCGGTAGCATAATTTCTGCCAAGCACATCTGTAGCCGCATCAATGCAGTCAGAAATCGTAATGATATCAATCAAAATACGATTTGGCGAAGCTGTGTTATCAAAATCATCCGGATACCCGTTCCTGCCGTCGTAGCTCCTGTGATGCCCCATCATAACATCATAATATCCGTCAAAATCCTGATCCTGCCCAAGGAGCTTACTCCCCATTGCAGGATGGCCTTTGATTAAACTAAATTCCTCATCTGTAAGGCGTCTGCTCTGCTTATTTATGACCTCCACAATATTGCACTTGCCTACATCATGGAGCAGCCCGCTGTTTTCCGCAAGGGATAGAAGCTCTGCCCTATGTTCATTGACATCAGCAATATCCTTACATGCTGACACCCCGATGAAAAGCTCCGGCCTGTGTTTTATTAAAGCCTGGGTGATAAGAGAAGCAATTTCCTTCACCATCAGACTGTGAATATAAGTAGCCGGCTGCCTGCAGACAATAAGCTGCATCAGACAATCTTTCTTGGTTTCAAAATCCCCAAGGAAACTGCCTATTTCCTCATACCACTCCACACACACCTGATTGATCTGACTGGTACAATAGTCGTAAGGCACATGAGTATGAAGCTCCGTCACCTTGGGAATAAACTGTTTGGTATATCTGCGCTTTTCCTCATCTGAAAAATCATAGTGCTTCAGGATACTAAAAACAAAACAGGAAGTATTATGATAGTTTAATACATTAAACAGCGAATGGATATCCTCTTCATCAGAATAATTGGGCATAGGAAGGCTTAAAATATATGCAATTTCCTCCTCCACTATCTCATTTGGCCCAGCCTCACCGGTCAACAGGCGATGGATGGCACTGGCTCTGACAAAAGCACCGCTTTCCTTTGCATATTCATCATCCTTATTTTCCCTTAGTTTCCCGACAAATTCGATATATTGTTCCTTCTGTTCTTCCGAAAGCTCCCAAAAATACTCTTCCATGAAGAGCATATCCTCATCCATTTGGGCAAGAGCAGCAAGAAAATCCTCTTTCCCACCATCCAGTTTTTGTACTTCAGGCTCATTCCAAAGCGCATATGCTGCATTATAGAATGAAAAAACTTCATCACGAAGCTTTGTTGCGGTTTGGGCAACAGGTGCAATCAAATTGTTATATGCCGTAAAAAAGCACCTGCGGATACGCTCATCTGAAATCTCGGCATAGCGGTCTGTGAAACTCAATACCTTTTTAAAGTATGCAATCGCCTCATCGCAGCCTTCTTCCCCCAGTATTCTCCCCTTGAATTCATAACTTTCAAAGCCCATAAGATGATAGATAAAAATAAGCTTTTCAAAATCACCTGTCTCTTCATAATAGGATATGAGATGGTCACTCATGAGCTTCATTACCCCATAATCATCAAAAGCTCCCTCATACAAAAAACGAAGTCCTTCATACAAGTGTTGTGCACTATCTTCATCTAAATCATCCTGCAGTTCAGACTTCAATCTTTCTATAAGACGTTCATTTTCTGCAAAAATCTCCCGCACACGTACAGA
>JBJFCM010000241.1:0-5875 GCA_051888955.1 Lachnospiraceae bacterium
TTTAGAAATTGGATATGTATCTGTTATTAAAGGCGGTTCACTACATAATGGAGATAATGTGTGTACGCTGACTTCCGCATTCATGTAGTTGAAACTTAGCACAGTGTAAGGAGCATTACCTCCGTGCTGCGGAGTAAAGATCAGGGGCAGGCGGAAATGACCGTCGCCCCTTTTTTGTTTTTGTGTCTTGTGACACAGATTTGGAGGCAATCGATGACGGATAAAGAGTTGCGGCGTTTGGGCCGGAGTGAGCTGCTGGAGATGCTGATTGCTCAGACGGCAGAAAATGATCAGCTGAAAATCAGGTTAGAGCAAGCAGAAGCTCAGCTCCAGAACCGCAGAATTGCAATTGATAAGGCCGGTTCTCTGGCTGAAGCTGCTTTGTCCCTCAATGGTGTTTTTCAGGCTGCAGAGGCTGCGGCGCAGCAGTATCTGGAGAACATCCAGCGGATGAGCGGCCAACAGGATGTAATCTGTCGTAATTTGAAGGAACAGGCAGAAAAAGAAGCTGCGGAGATCCGGCAGGAGGCGCAGGCATACAGCCAAAAAGCACACGCAGAAGCGGATGCCTATTGGAAAAAGGTTGTTGCCAGAGCAGCCAAACTGCTTGAAGATCAGAAAGCACTGCGGGAAATGATTCAGTCAGTTGGAGAGATTAAGATAAATGAAGAGCAAAGTGAAATCTCCCTGCGAGCTTCCGACCATGGAGCAGCTCACAGCGGAGCTTGACAGAGAAAAATATAAGAGACGATACAAACGGGTTCTGAGAAGTACCATCTACACCCTGGTCGTTGTGGCTGCGGTGGCTGTGTTGGTGGCCACTATTTGGATGCCTGTGCTACAAATTTATGGGGCTTCCATGACACCAACGCTGAACGAGGGAGATATTGTAATCTCCGTCAAAGGATCAGATTTTGAGCCTGGCGACCTGGTGGCGTTTTACATGGGCAACAAGATTTTGGTCAAACGATGTATCGCCGGCCCTGGTCAGTGGGTGGATATTGATGCTGACGGAAATGTGTATGTGGACGGTGAGTTGCTGGACGAACCATACCTGGCAGAGAAAGCCCTTGGAGACTGTGACATTGAATTACCCTACCAGGTGCCGGATAACCGGTACTTTTGCATGGGCGACCACCGCTCGACCTCGGTGGATTCCCGCAGCACCACAGTAGGCTGTGTCTCCAATGAACAAATTGTTGGAAAAATTGTATTCCGGGTCTGGCCCCTGCCTGACTTCGGAATATTGAGATAGGAAGGATGGTGATTGGTATATGAAGCAAAATGCTTTGCAGGGCGCAGAGAAATATACTAAGGCACGTCAAAGGAAAAAACGCTGGTATCGGGTTGTGACCGGACTCGCCTGCGTGGTGGTGTTCTGCACGGTCTACGCATTGATTCTTCCTGCCATTACCATGGAAAAGGGAGCGTGTGAGATTCCTGAACACATCCACTCGGAGGCTTGCTACACGCAAGTAACTTCTGTCACCCGGACGGAGCCGGTGTGCACCATCGAAAGCCTAAATCTCCATCAGCATGACGATACCTGCTATGACAGCGAAGGAAACCTGACGTGTGGGTATGCAGACTTTGTCGTTCACCGGCATGATTCGGCCTGCTATGACAAAAACGGGAGCCTTTGGTGCCCGCTTCCGGAGATTGAAACCCATACACATACCGAAAGCTGCTATGCCGTACCGGAAACGGACGCACCCGAAGTACATACCCATACGGACGATTGCTACGTCGTGGAGTGCGGCGAACTGATCTGTACGGAATCTACAGAACCGGCCCATGAGCATACCGATGACTGCTACACAGAAACGTCTGCTTTGGCCTGTGAAGAAGATCATGAACATACCGAAAGCTGTTATGAGACAGTTCGGGAACTGACGTGCGGCTACACAGAGGCGCCAGCGCATGAGCATACTGACGGATGCTACGAGCAGATAAAGACGCTGATCTGTGATCTGCCTACCGAACCGGTGGAAGAAGTGGAAACTGCCGAACCGGAGCTGATCTGTGAGAAACCGGAAATCATTCTTCATACTCACCAGCCCTATGTGTCAGCAGAGAATCCGGGTTGCTTCGACGAATATGGAAATTTAACCTGTGGTCAAATTCAGATTTTGGAGCATCAGCACACGGATGCCTGCTTTGAAACCAGAGAAGTCCCGGCGGATACGGAAACCTTAACCTGCACCAATGCGGATGAGGATCACATCCATACTGCCCTGTGCTACGGCACCTGGGAACTGACCTGCGGCATGGAGGAGCATACCCACAGCGAAGCCTGTACGCCAACAGAACCGGAGCCGGAACCAGAAACGGAACCGGTCTATATCTGCGGTATGGAAGCACATATCCACAGCGAGGCATGCTATAACGAAGCAAACGAACTGATCTGCAGCATGGAGGAGCATACCCACAACGACACCTGCCTCCAGCCTGCAGCAGAGCCGGTCTATGTCTGCGGTAGGGATGCCCATACACACAGTGAGGCCTGCTATGACGAAGCAGGAGCGCTGATCTGCAGCCTGGAGGAACATACCCACAACGACGCCTGCCTCCAGCCTGCGGCAGAGCCGGTCTACGTCTGCGGCATGGAAGCCCATACCCACAGCGAGGCATGCTACGACGATACGGGCGAACTGATCTGTGGCCTGGAAGAACACCAGCACAGTGACGCCTGTCTGGCATCAGAACTGACGGAAGAAGAACGGACCCAGGTGGACGAGGTGATCGCCCTGATTGACGTCTTGCCGACGTCCGGGGAAGTGGAGGAAACACTGGCTGCCTATGAAGAAGCCGGGGACGAAGAGGGCTATGAGGCCTACTTCACGGAGGTATCCAACCAGGTTCAGGCGGCGTATATCAAATTTGAAGAACTGGGGCCGGAACTGCAGACGTCCGTGTCCAACCGGAACAAGCTGCTGGATCTGGAATGGCTGCTTTTACCGGAAGAGCCGCAGGGGGAAACCTTCTCCCTGTCCGCACAGACGGAGAGAGGCATTGAAGTGACCGTGTCCGGTCCAGTGGAATCCCTGCCCTATCCGGTAGGGGAGATTACCTTGACGGCGGACGAGATCGTCAGCGACTCGGCGGAGACGATCCGGAACCAGGCATTGGAGGAAGAAGGCCTCACTGCCGAAAAGAATTATCTCTTCGATGTGACCTTATGGTACGACGGCCAACCGGTAGAACCCCTTGGCCCTGTGACGCTGACCTTTAGCGGCCTGCCTCTGGCAGGAGCGGATGATCTTAAGGTTTACCACATTGACGAGGAAGCTGAACAGGCCACGGACATGAACGCGGTTCTGGACGATGAAGACAATGTGGTGCTGGATACAGAGCACTTCTCTACCTACAGTGTATCCCTGCTCATAGCGGCCACTGGCAGCTATACCATGACGGCAGCGCATGTAAATGCGGAGACGATGTATGCCGATTCCAATGCCAGTGAATACCTGCTGCTTGCTCATGAAGGGGACAAATACTACGCCCTGGGCGGCGATGGAAAAACATATGAGGTGATAATCGCAAGCGATAATACCGTTCAATACAGCGGTACGGTAGATCAAATCGATAATCTGTGCTGGACGATGTCCGGGAAAGAGAAGGATTCTGACAATAATCCCCACCGCAGAATGTATATCAGGAATGTTAAGACCGGCTCTTATTTGTATCCAAACGAAAATGGTCTACTTTTTGGCACTTCCACAAAAGTAAACCTATGGTTCCAAGCTGATAGTGATATGGCCGCCACGATTTACCCGACTGAAGAGTGGCCCAAAATTGCTTTCGGCGATAGCCATACTTTCCACACTTATTCTGAAAGCAATTCGGAAAGCGAAGCATGGTTTTATTTCGCCAAGGTGGGTAGTCTGCCTTACTGCCATGTCTGGCTGGACGGCACGGACGGCGGGATCATGAGCCTGGGCGGAGCAGGGGACACCTGCCAGGAGGTGGAGCAGGGCACGACCTTTACGCTGCCCACTTCATTTAATGCGCCTGTTAAGTATTCCTACCGGCTAAAGGGCTGGTATGACGTCAATTCGGCAGAGTATTATCAGCCGGGCGAAACCGTGACAATTGCTCAGGATACGGTGTTCTATGCGGATTGGGGACCGGCCACCTATGATATCGGCCAGAGCAATGAAAGTACCGTGCAGTCCCTGAACACCAACGCATTTATCACAACTCGTGTCTTTGACTACGGCGCATTGTTTAATGTCCAGAGCAGCGACGCTGCTTCCGATATCAGCGGAGCAGGACATGATGAGGTCTGGAGCCTGACGGGCAGCTCTGCCTATAATAATTCTTCTTTGGGATTTGTTTTCCGCGACTGGGATACATACTTTAAAAGTATTTCGTACCCGGTTGGGTCGGAGACTTGGAGTGGAGAGAACAAAGGAACGAATCCAAACGATAATAACCCGGATATCTACTCTGGACTCTATGACCCTAGCCTGATTGACCTTCTGTTTAACCCCAGCAGAAGCGTCATCGGCAAGACCTATGTTGGTACTGGCAACTACCTCTATCAATATGATGCTGAGACAGGCTATTACTATTACGACAGTAAATTGAACGCTGCATCCTACAATCAAAGCACTTCCAGATTCTACATTTACAATTATCTGGAGCGGACCTCCGACTCTCCGAAGGACAGCCAGACTGCTGAAAGAGGTCGTGATTCGGACTTTCTTCCTTTCAACTCTCCCTATGCAAATACCAATGGGAAGACGGTTCAAACCTATACGGCTGGAAACGGAAAAACCGGCTATCAATACGATGCCAAGTATGACAGCACTGAGGGCGGCATCACTTGCAGCCCAAGCAATGCAGGTACCAACTACTGGTTTGGAATGAGCTCGACCATCCGGTTTTATCTGCCGGATAACAGCGCTTCTGGTGGTTCAGGAACATTGAACCAGTCTACCAAAGGCACTGACATGCTCTTCAAATTCTCCGGTGATGACGATGTCTGGGTTCTTGTCGATGGCAGCCTTGTGCTGGATATCGGCGGTCTGCACGGCGTAGAAGAGGGTACCATCAACTTCTCTACAGGAGAGGTCTGGCGCAGTATCGGAGAGGGAGAGACGACAACTAAGAGCTTCTCCGCCGGCGAACACACACTGACCATCTATTATCTGGAACGGGGAGGTTCCCAGTCCAACTGTGCCATCTATTTCAATATTGCGCCCCGGGATTACACACTGGAGCTGACCAAGACTGATCGGGATTATCCCGAAAGTAAGCTGCCCGGTGCGGAGTTTACGGTTTATACGGATTCAGCATGTACTATAGCAGCGAATAGTCTGCGGGATGCCAATGGTACCACCATTACAAATGGAACCTTTGTGTCGGATGAAAATGGACAAATCCAATGCTGTGGTTTACAGCCGAACAGCACCTATTACATCAAAGAAACCAAGGCTCCACCGGGCTACAACGGCAATGAGAATGTAGTCTTAAAGCTGTCTATCGCCGGAATTGAGCAGAGTTATGCGATTACCAGCGAATTGTATGTGGATGGCAAGCTGATTAGCATGGATGATTCCGGCAACATCTATTTGAAGAAGGATACGTCCAACGTTGGAGAAGAACGCACGATGGCGTATGTGTTTACCAACCAGGCGGGCTGTGAACTGCCCAACACCGGCGGGTCCGGTACTGTACCGTATACCATAGGAGGTTTCCTGCTGCTTACAAGCGCGGCGTTCCTCCTGTTGTATAACCATACAAAGCGTAGAAAGGAGGATTCAGCATCTTCCTGATACGCAGCATCTCTGTTGCCATCCACCCCCAAAACATGAAAGAAAGGAAAAAACACAATGAAACACGCAAAGAAACTTGCCAGCCTCCTGCTGGC
>JBJFCM010000242.1:0-1677 GCA_051888955.1 Lachnospiraceae bacterium
TGGGACAGTTACAGTAATTAAAGAGAGAAAATAGCAGGAGCGTGTATGTATATTACAGGTGGACGTATTCTGACAATGGCCGGTCAGGAGTATGAAAAAGGAACCATTCAGATAGAGGACGGAAAAATCAGGGCTGTCAGGGAGGGCATGATTGGGGATATGCTTTCCCAAAATGATGAAAAGGTGCTGGATGTGCATGGGGCCTGGGTATTGCCGGGCCTCATTGAGGCGCACTGTCATATGGGTATTACGGAGGAAAAAAAGGGCATGGAGGGAGATGACTGCAATGAAAATGTGGATCCCTGCACTCCCTACCTGCGTGCCATTGATGCCATCAATACCATGGACGCAGCTTTTGATGATGCCGTCAGGGCAGGTATTACCTCTGCCATGATAGGTCCCGGCAGCTCCAATGTAGTGGGTGGACAGTTTGCCTTTCTCAAGACAAAGGGCAGATGTATTGATGACCTGATTATGAAAGCTCCTGCGGCCATGAAGGTGGCATTTGGGGAAAATCCCAAGGTGAATTATTCCGGCCAGAATAAAAGTCCGGTGACCAGGATGGCGATTGCTGCCATTCTGCGGGAAGAGCTGTTTAAGGCCAGACAGTATCAGGAAAAAAAGGAACGGGGCGGAGAGGACTTTGCGGAGGATTTCCGTCTGGAACCATGGCTTCCGGTTCTGAACCATGAAATTCCCTTAAAGGCACATCTGCATAGAGTGGATGATATTTTTACGGCAATCAGGATAGCAAAGGAATATGGTCTTTCCATGACCTTAGACCATTGCAGCGAAGGTCATCTGATTGCGGAGCGGCTGGCAGCAGAAGGCTTTCCGGCTATTGTGGGGCCGGATTTGTCCAGCCGCAGTAAAATTGAGGTGCAGAATATGGCATTTAAAACGGTGGGAGTGCTGGCAGAAAAAGGCGTGCTGACAGCTATCACCACGGACCATCCGGTAACGCTTATTCAGTCCCTGCCCCTCTGTGCAGGACTGGCGGTAAAAGCGGGGCTTCCCATGGAGGACGGACTGAAGGCCATTACCATTAACCCCGCCATTATCTGCGGTGTGGCGGACAGGGTCGGCAGCATAGAAGTGGGAAAGGATGCGGATATCGCCATCTTTGACGGTAATCCCATGGAGGTATTTACCAGGACATTATATACAATCATAGACGGTAAGGTGGTATATGATAGTGAGGCGTAGTAGGAATGCCTTAAAACGCAAACCCATAAATGTTTAAATTTAGTTGAAATAATAATGAAATAATGATACAATGGTTCCAAAGCAATTGATTTCTAAAAACCGGTTGTATGTTTCGGTTTTTCTGCGACTTCACCGCGTCTTATGAACACTCTGTTCTTACATTCCTGAAATCCTGCTTTTAAATCCAATTACAATTTGAAGCAGGAAATTACAGGTGTCGTATTTTCCTGCATATAAGGAGGAAATACTATGACACAAAATGTAAAAACACTGCTGGATGAATTGAATCTGTCTGACAGGTTTCTGTTCGATGAAACCATGGAGAGCGTAGAAGCTTATTCTGCCACAGTTAGTATCCTGATGGAGCAGGAGACAGAACTGCTTGACCGGGTGGAAACAGAGAAGGAACTTCTTGTATGGATGTATCTCTGTTAGAACCTGGTAGTACAGACTTTAACCTGCTCCCGAATA
>JBJFCM010000242.1:1777-5865 GCA_051888955.1 Lachnospiraceae bacterium
TGTGAAATATCGGGTAAAGGGTGTTTCGCCCTTTACCCTTTTTGGGTTTCATGCTATAATTTCGTAAGAATTTATAAAAAAGGCGGCTTTTTTAAGTGTTCATTTTGAGGAAAATCTATAGACAAACAGCACTTTTGCTCATATTGGCACTTTTATCGGGCTGTGGAAGCACGTTACGGCAGCCGGGAAATGATGTCCCCACGTCCCAGACTACAGCGGAGAAGGAACCGCAAAGCTTAGAGCCGGTACCTGTTCTTGACTATGAAGTTCCAAATGTCCAGCCGGGGCTTTTGGTGAATCAAATCGGATATGAGCCGGCTTCTGCCAAAAAAGCAATTGTCCGGGGAAAAGAGCTTCCTACACATTTTATGCTCGTAGATGCGGTAACAGGAAGTGCGGTATTTACCGGTACAATCGAGGACATGGAGTATGAGGAAGCGTCCGGTGAATATGTCGGATACGGAGACTTTTCAGATTTTACCGGGGAAGGGGAATATTATCTGGAATGTGATGATATAGGCCGTTCCTACTCTTTTGTGATTAAAGAGGGACTTTACCGGGAATTGATGGAGAATGCACTTGCTCTGTATAGAGAGCAAAGGGCGGATTACACCAAAGAGGATATAGAAGAGGTTTGCCGCAGTCTGTCCGTACTGTTATTATCCTATGAATTATATGGAACAGTTTACGATACCGGTGTGGCAGAAGGGGTCGAACCGACCGTCATTGCGGAGATCAAGGCAGGTGTGGAGTGGCTTTTGACATTGCAGGATGCCGAGACCGGAGCAGTAATGGAAGGAGAGGCTGCACAGGCAGAACAGACGGCATGGCTGTCGGCAGTTTTGGCAAAATTTAGTTATACCTATCAGAAATTCGACAGCGTTTATGCGACCGCATGCTTACAGGCTGCGGACAGAGCCTGGCGCTTTTTAGATAAAAATGCGGAGGATGCCGACCGGGAAATCTTGTTTTATGCCGCAGCGGAGTTATATCGGGCTACCGGGCAATACCAGTACCGCAAGCTGGTGAACAGTTTAGGGGCACAGCTTGTGCCGGATGCTGCAAACGAGGCTCTGGTTCTGGGAACCCTGACTTATGCAGCCACCAAGAGAAAGGTGGATGCGGACTTGTGTGGGACTCTGGTCGGTGCGCTATTTGATGCAGCAGAGCAGGTTGCGGAAAAGGCCAAGATGGATACTTTTATGGTGGGTAGCAGTTCAGCAGACGGAGTAGACGATATGCTTTGGAATATGGTAGTTGTTTCTTCGATAGACTACATCATCACCAACCAGGAATATGCTACGATAATAGAAAATTGTCACAACTATCTGTCCGGTGCAAACCAGGATGCCCTCTGTTATGTTTCGGATGACAGAAGGGACAGGGCAGCAGTCCCCGGATTAGGAGAAAGCTGTGTTGGTACAGCGGAATACATAATGATGCTAAGTGAAATATTGAGCCATAAAGAGGAGGAATAAAGAATGAATATTGTAGTGCTGGCAGGAGGAATCAGTACAGAGCGGGATGTTTCCCTGATTTCCGGCAAGATGATTTACAGAGCTGTAAAAAAGAACGGACACAATGCGATTTTGCTGGATGTGTTCTTAGGATATGAAGGTGGAGATATCGCTTCGATTTTTGAAGCGGATGAGGATTGGGAAGCGCAGGTGACAGGCATCAAGGAGACCAATCCGGATATTGAACAGATTAAGGCTCTGCGGCCCGACTGGAAAAAGAACTTTTTTGGCCCGAATGTGATTGCCATTTGCCAGAAAGCAGATGTGGTATTTATGGCGCTGCACGGTGAAAACGGAGAGAACGGCAAGATTCAGGCCTGCTTTGATCTGATGGGAATTACCTACACCGGTACGGACTATGTAAGCTCTGCACTCAGCATGGATAAGGGGCTTACCAAGGATATTTTTACACGGTACGGAGTGCCCACACCACAGGGCATCCGCCTGAAAAAAGGGGAAAAGGATCCCTGTACAGTGCCCTTCCCCTGTATCGTAAAGGCTTGCTGTGGAGGTTCCAGCGTGGGAGTGAGCATTGCCAGGAACGCGGAAGAATATGAAGCAGCCAAGGCAGAAGCCTATAAATATGACGACGAAGCAATTGTGGAACAGTACATTGAGGGAAGAGAATTTTCCGTAGGTGTGCTGGACGGTACAGCGCTTCCTGTCATTGAAATCGCTCCACTTACCGGCTTCTATGATTATAAAAATAAGTATCAGGCGGGCAGTACCATCGAGACCTGTCCGGCTGATATTTCTCCGGAAAAAACGAAAGAAATGCAGCACTATGCAGAAGAGGCATTCAGGGTGCTCAGGCTGAAGAACTATGCCCGCATGGACTTTATGATGAGTAATGCCGGGGAAATATACTGTCTGGAAGCCAATACCCTGCCGGGTATGACACCCACCTCCCTGCTTCCCCAGGAGGCAGCAGCAGTGGGTATCAGCTTTGAGCAGCTATGCGAGAAACTGATAGAGGTATCGCTCAGGGACAGCCGGCAGTAAAGCAGCAGGCAGCCTACCCGAAAAAGGAAAGGAAAGAAGAGATATGGATAGCACAATGCAGAATATGACACTTTCAAATATCGCCAAAGCCTGTGGCGGCAGTCTGCAATACGGTGCGGCATGCCGGGATGTGGGTGTGGCAGACAGAGAAATTACCTGTGCGGTAATTGATTCCCGGAAGCTGGAAGAGGACGGTCTCTTTTTTGCAGCAGAGGGCGAAAAGGTGGATGGACACCGGTTTATCGGGCAGGTTTTTGAAAAGGGAGCAGCCTGTGTGATAACGCAGAAGACACCCGAACAGGTAGAAGCGGAGCATGGTGTGCCGACTGATGTCTGGGGGCCCTATATTCTGGTGGAAGATACCTTTGCGGCATTGAAAAAGATTGCGGCATTTTACAGGGCGCAGCTGGAGATTCCCATTGTGGGAATCACCGGTAGTGTAGGGAAGACCAGCACGAAAGAGTTTATTGCAGGTGTGCTTGCCGAAAAATATAATGTACTCAAAACAGATGGTAATTTTAACAATGAAATAGGTCTTCCCCTGACACTTCTTCGTATCCGCAGGGAGCATGAGGCCGCAGTAGTGGAAATGGGTATCAGCGATTTTGGGGAAATGAGCAGATTGGGAGAAATGGCAAGACCGGATATCTGTGTCATCACCAATATTGGACAGTGCCATCTGGAAAATCTCCATGACAGGGCCGGTATCTTTAAGGCTAAGACAGAAATCTTCGATTATCTGCAGGAGGATGGGGAGGTCTGCTTAAATGGAGAGGACGATTTGCTCTCCGTGGTAGGAAAGGTGAATGGAAAACAGGTCCATTATTTTGGCATTTCAGAAGAAGAAGGCTTTGAAGTCTATGCCACTGATATCGAAAATCTGGGGTTAATGGGCAGCAGAGCCATGATGCACATGAATGGGGCTGCTTATCCGGTGGAAATTTCCCTGCCGGGACAGCACATGGTTATCAATGCCATGGCAGCGGCTACGGTGGGAAAATTGCTGCATTTAAGTGTAGAAGAGATACAGAAAGGGATTAAGAACGTGATGCCTGTGGGCGG
The DNA here is from genome assembly GCA_051888955.1 of Lachnospiraceae bacterium. GTDB lineage: Bacteria > Bacillota > Clostridia > Lachnospirales > Lachnospiraceae > Acetatifactor. The sequence continues at coordinate 5,359 of JBJFCM010000242.1, forward strand.
CAGGAGCAATATTTTAAGGCTGTCCGATATGACTGTCATTGATGACTGTTATAATGCCAATCCGGTTTCCATGAAGGCGGCTTTGGAACTTTTGGCGACAGCTCTTGACAGAAAGGTTGCCATTATGGGAGATATGTTCGAACTGGGGGAAAAGTCGGATGAGATGCATGCCGAGGTGGGAGCCTATGCGGTAGAACAGGGCATCGATGCGATTTTCTGTGTAGGTGACAGTGCCCGTTTTATGTATGATGCGGCATTGGAAAGATATGATGGCTCTCAGGATATCAGGTATTTTGCAGATCGGGAGGAGCTGCTTGGGAGCCTGCCCGACCTGTTGATACCCGGTGATACTGTTTTGGTAAAAGCCTCACATGGGATGGGCTTTGATAAAATCGTAAAAGAACTTACAGACAGAAGCTAAAATCAGGGAGCGTTGTGCTTTGCCCGCTTTTTAGATGTAATGAACACGATTGCTATTACTGCGAGCACAATTACGATTGTAATTAG
>JBJFCM010000243.1:0-5852 GCA_051888955.1 Lachnospiraceae bacterium
CGATGAAGCCGTTGAAATAGGTGAAAAGTTCTTATATAATTTTATTATGTTTTTTTACAAATGAGATTCTGTTATACAAAGGAGTAGGAAAATGGAACGTAGAGATATTCCGGTAAGTACTTTGGAGGAAGATGAATTTGAAATAGGGAAATATGTAAATTCACTCTGTAAATTTATTAGAAATTGTGACACTCCCATTACAATTGCCTTACAGGGGGAATGGGGCTGCGGGAAATCTTCTTTTATGAAAATATTGGAAAGCTGTCTGTGCGCAAAGTCTCTACCGGAAGACCAGCGATATGAGTCCATCTGGCTGAATACCTGGGACCTGTTTCTGGAAAACGACTATGAAGAAGCGGTGAAGAAGCTGGTTTTAAGTCTGCTTTCTCAGATTGAGGAGCATTTTGAACAACTGAACAAAAACCGGAACGAAGAGAAACGAAAGGCAATCATAAGGGAATATTTGAAGAACATTTCCGGAATGATGTTGAACGCTACGAATTTAAGCGGTGACTATTCCGATAAATTGCTGGAAAATGTTTTTGTGGGAAAGGGTGATACCGGCTCAGTCCGTAAAGTAAAAAGAGAACTGGAGTCTTTTATTTGCAAGGAAATCGAAGAAGAGAATAATGGGGTAACCAATAAGGCATTTCTGATTTTTGTGGATGATTTGGATCGGTTGGAACCGAAGATGGCGGTAACCCTCTTGGAAGCATTGAAGAATCTTTTTGATATCCAGAAATGTATTTTTATTCTGGCCATTGACTATGATGTGGTGGCAAATGGCATTTCTCAGAAGTTCGGCGAGAAGCGGTTGGCTAACCGCAATATTGAGAAGGATTTTTTTGATAAGCTGATACAGGTTCCTTATACGATTCCTATGTCGCAATATAATATTGCACCCATGGTTATGAGAAGATTGCGGCTGATGCGCTTTTTTGAGAAAGATTACAACTACGGAACCTATCAGGAAATCGTAGTAGATATCGTAAGATATGCTACCAATAAAAATCCCAGAGCGATAAAACGGCTGATTAACATGCTGCAGCTCATGATTGAGATCGACATGAGAGAAACGACACCGCATCCTTCTTTCAGGGTAATGGAATTGCTGCTTATGGCATTGCAGCTTTCTTTTCCCAAGGTTTATCTCATGATTGCCAGAAACTGGAATCTCGATACCTGGAAAAAGAGCTTTCATCTGGGTGAGCATGTGAACGAAATTCCGGCTCATATCAAGAAGCAGTATATGTTGGATGAGGAATGGAAGGAAATCATTTACCTGGCTGTAACAGAGGATGAAGTGATACAGCATAATTATTACCGTGTGGCTAAGCTGCTGGAAATTTATGAAGAAGTGCAGAATCGCTGCCTGCATGCAGGTGAAAAAGTGGAAGATGTGCTGGGCATCGTCAATGTAATCAGCCATCAGAGCGGAGAAGAAGTAGCTGTCAGCTATGATGGACAAGCTTACAATGAATCGTCACAGACACAGTTCAAGCAGGGGGAACACCTGATAGATTCACTGGATTTTGGCACTTACTGCAATGTTCTGGATGTAGGATGTGGTTCGGGTAAGACGACTATCGAAATGTGGAATCGAAATCGTAACATGCAGATTACTGCGTTTGATATTGCTCCCAGCCAAATTGAGAAAGCTATGGAAAACTATGAAGAGGCAATACAGGATGAGGCATACATAGAGTACCGTGGCTGGATAGAATTCCTTGTAAAGGATGCACTTACCCTGGATAAAACAGAGCAGTATGATTTGATTTTCTCCAATGCAACAATGCACTGGATTACGGAACCGGAAAAAATGTATGGGCTTCTATATACAGCCTTGAGATCCGGCGGTCAACTGGCAATCCACCAGGGGGGATTTGGAACCTATAGTGGTTTACATAAGGCAGTGCAAAAGGCAATTTCTAATCTGGGCATGAAGGAGAGATTTAAGAACTGGATATTCCCGGCATATTATCCGCAGAAGGATGAAATAAAGGATTTGCTGGAAAAGGTCGGGTTTGTGGATGTGCAGGTAGAGAGCGTATATTCAGATGAAAAAGATAATGACAAACTGGTAGAAAATTTCAGTAACGCTAGTTTGATTTTTTACAAGAAAGTCGGCCTTTCGGAGGAAGAATATGATTGCCTGAAACAGGAATTTTTTAACATTTGTGAGAAAGAAGATGTGGATAAATCTTCGCACAGACTCTACATCTATGCAAAAAAGCAAGAAAATGGCTGATAACTGGGCTTGAAATGGAGGTACGGATGAAAGTAATTTATAGAGGAAATCAGTTGGAAGAGTGGGAGAAACAGCAGATATGGGAAATACTGTGTCAATGTGATGATGAGTTTTATCCAAGATTGTCCGCCAGAGAAAGTTCTTCACAAAAAAACCTGCTTACAGATGGAAGCGATATATCGGTTAAAACATTGCCGACCAGCTATTTCGCGGAAATGATTTTACAGGATTTTATTTTAGCTTACATAGATGATAGAGTGATTGGATTTATGACGTTTAAACAGCATTATCTGTGTGATGCATTGTCGGGCTTTGGAGAGTCACTATATATTACAACCGTCTGTGTTAGGAAAGAATGCAGGGGGAAAGGAGCCATGAGCGCATTGTATCAGTACATGGAGCAAGAAGTTCCTGCAATGCTGGATTGCTATCGGATATCGACCAGAACGTGGTCTTTAAATGAAGCACAACTGCATGAACTGCCTAACAGAGGATACGATACGATCTGCATTCTTCCCAATGACAGAGGTAACGGTGTAGATACTATCTACTTTGGAAAAAGTATCGGTACACCTATATCAGGTTCGCTCTAAGCAGTGCTTTGCGGACAGGAATGCCAATCAGTAGTACCAGCGCTATCTTAATCAGATCAGCGGGAATATATGGAATGACTCCCATCATAAGCGCTTCCGGGAATGTGAGGGAAAGCTGAAAAGCCAGCCAGGCTGTACCGAAGAGATAGCAGACAGCCGTGCCGAGCAGCATGCCAATCAGATTGAAATACCATTTGCCGTTCCATTTGTCCACAAAAAAGCCGATGATGAGCGCAGAAAAGATATATCCGATAATATATCCGCCGGTGGGGCCAAACAGCTTACCTGGACCTCCGGTAAAGCCTGAAAATACAGGCAGTCCGACCAAACCGAGCAATATGTAAATCAAAACACTTAAGGTGCCTTTTTTCATACCCAGGATAGTAACAGTAAAATAAATGGCCATAAGTCCCAAAGTGATGGGGACGGGACTGACAGTTAAATAGATGGAGAAGGGACTGAGGATGCAGATGATTGCAGTCATCAGACCAATCAGTGCCAGAAACTTTGCATTCCATTTACCGGGTGTTTTTTTGGTGTCTGTCGTAGTAGTGTTATTCATGTTTTCCATAGTGTGTTTTAATCCTTTCTTTTAACCATAATTGTCAACCAATTTCAAAAACGAGTATACAATCATAAAAACAAAATGTCAACTGCTAAAATAAAACAGTTGACATTTTAAAAGAATTAATAATATCCTCTCTGACTGATGATTTCTCCTGTAAAATTGTCATAGACTACGATAGACAGACCGGAAGTGCAGCTTCCGCAGGCGACATTGTTTATCTGCAATTGTTCCTGGGTACTTCCGGCGTTTGGGCTGGTAGTATCAATATTGCGAATCCGCAGGGTATCTGTTTTGCTTAAATCTTTGGTATATATTTCGGTTGCATCGTTGTCCATATAAAAAATCTGGTTTCCACCTTCAAAAACCCATTTGCCGCCTAGGTTATAGGCTTCCTCTGTGATGCCCAGTATTTCCAGAGCACCTTGCAGATCCAATGTGGAATCCATATAGCTGCCATCCAGTGACACTATGACAGTGAGGTCGGGACATTCATTTATGGTGGACAGATAGGCATTCAGGTCAGGCTGAGCATTAATATGGTATGTATTTAGACCGTGTGCATTATAGATAGAGCATTCTTCCCATAGATGGTACGCAGCATCTCCTCTGTGATCTGTAAAAGAATAGCGTTCTCTCAAATAATTTCCCATGTAGTTGGTTAATTTTTCTGCCCCCCAATAATTGGTATGGAATGAATCACAAAAATCGGTATTGTAATCCAAACCGGCTTCTCCCGCCAGACGGTTGAAATCAAGAAAATCTATATTTGCCTCAGCTAAATAGGCTTTGGCTCCGTTTATAATCTTCTGGTCGGCTTCTGACAGAGAGAAGGGTGCTAAAAACATCACCAGCTCAAAGTCTTCCTTTTGGGACAGGGCAATAAGCGCATCCAGCCACTGACGGTTCTTTTCGCTGAGCTCTGTTATATCTGTGCAGGCCAATGCATCAGCGGGAGGGGAAACAGCGGCAATGACATAATTAGCGTCAAATCCCCTTCCGTATATACTTGGCTCATACTGTATGAAATCATATTTTGTCAGTTCACGGTAGCGGGTATGGACGATGGGCCAGCGAAGTAAATAATCCTGTTGTTCTTCCTCAGAAATATAATCCTGTATCAGTGCATTGGAATTGACAGAGGGTTTCATGGCCAGCATGTTACGATACACGTTTCCAAGAACTGCTTGTTCATCATACAACAATGCGTACATATCAATACAGACAACCTGTGGAGACTGGGTCTTTAATAACTCGATGAGCACATGATAGGCGGAATCCTTATCCTGGCCGGATACAGCCATATCAAAGGCGGATATGCCGTAATAATCCCAAAGGACGGAAGGGTTCATGGAACAATAGCAGTGGCTGCTGCCTATAAAGACCACATCCATAAGATTGTCATCTGTGGCGTATAGCTGTTGGGTGGAGGAAAGATATCCTCCGGTGGTGTCCTTCCACGATACGATATGATAGGTACCGGAAATTACGAAGGAGGCTATTAAGATAAATGCAGTTAATCGTAGCGCTTTTTTCATATGTGCTCCTAAAAATTAAAATAGATAAACTGAGTGGAATCAAAATTAACACCATATTCTCCATAGACCAGGATGACAACAATCAATGCCAATGTCACGATCCATCTGAACCAGAGATTTTGTTTCATTAAGAAAGCGGAAAATTCCATGTTCTTAAGATACTTCAGTAAATCTACCAGTAACAGAACAAGCAGGGAGAAAAACAGGATATTGACTTCAATCCGGTCCAGCCCCAACTGATACATGCTTTGATCAAATAATACCCATGGATTCCATCTGGTAAACAATCGTCTGATGAAATAAAGGGCATTTTTGACGCCCTCCGCACGGAAGAAAATCCAGGCGAAGGTGGTCAGGAAAAAGGTCGTTAAAATTTGTCCGAACTTAAAACTGAAATTATCCTTCTCTACCCGAAGAAACTGTAGAAGTTTCTGTTTAAGAGGGGTCAGTATTTCTCCGATAATTTGATAGAGACCGTGTAATCCGCCCCATATGACATAGGACCAGGAAGCACCGTGCCATAGACCGCTTGCTAAGAAGGTAATCATGATGTTTGCGTATTTTCTGGTTGTGGAGCATCGGTTTCCGCCCAAAGGGATATATAGATAGTCGCGGAACCAGGTGCTTAGAGAAATATGCCATCTGCGCCAGAAATCCTTGATACTGATTGCAAAATAGGGAGTATTAAAATTATCCATTAGGGTAAAGCCCATGACTCTGGCTGCCCCGATTGCAATTGTGGAATAACCGTTAAAATCACAATAAATCTGGATGGAAAATCCTATGGCAGCGGTTAAGAGTTCAAAGGTACCGTAAGCATAGACGTTGTTGAATACATGATCTACCAGAATGGACAGTCTGTCTGCAATGACCATTTTCTGAAACAATCCCCAGAGCATCATAAGCAG
>JBJFCM010000244.1:0-5803 GCA_051888955.1 Lachnospiraceae bacterium
ACTACCTGCGTTTACAATGGACGAACTGGCAGTAGACTTTGATATGGAAGTAAAGGAATCTAAATTACAATAGATCGATATAAAAAGGAAAAGTATATACCAAAATAAGGTGCTGGGAGATAGAGGACTGGTAAATAGTTAGTAATTATTTATTAAAGGAGGCTCTTTTGTCTTTTGCAAAACATACTGTTTACAAATGTAGTGTTCTGTGATAAATTGTATAGAAATGTTTGGTATGAATGATATAAAAGACTAAAATATCAAATTTTTTTTACACACCAAAGAAACTATATATGTAGAATTGTCGAGCTACTATGAAGCGCCGAATAATATAGTTCGACAAAATACAACTACATGCGTAGACACAAAAAGGAGAAAAGAGTTATGAAAAGAAAGATTTACTCAAGAGTACTAAGCTTTATTCTCGCGCTTTCCTTAGTATTGGGAAATCAGTCAATACAGGGTGTGCTGGCTGCGGAGAATGAAGTGTATCAGGAGGAAAATACGGAAAGTATTTCCGGAGAAGATTTGCTGTCGGAAGCAGATTCCGACAAAGCAGATGAGACAGAACCGGAAGCAGATTCCGACAAGGCAGATGAGACAGAACCGGAAGCGGATTCCGACAAAACAGATGAGGCGGAACCGGAAGTAGATTCTGACAAGGCAGACGAGACAGAATCAGAAGTAACAGAATCGGAAGAGACGGATATGGAAGAGGAGCCTCTTGAAGACGGAGAAATACTTCGAATTCCTGAAAAATTCTATGAAGACCCGGAACCGGAGAACTATGGTACGCTTGTTGCCTATGATGAGCTCAGCCGTACCTATTATGTAGAGGATAACAACTATGTAACGGTAATCGGATATGATGGAAATTCTTACATAGATTATGATGGAAGTCTGGAAAAAGTAGATAATACCCTGATGGAAGCACCAAAGCAGGCGACAATGTCAATGTCCGAGTCTGAAGATGATGCAGCTGTTTCCTATGTAAATTGTGCCAACTCATTCATGGTAAATATCGAAAGTGATATTAAAGAGGGGGAGGAGCTTTATTATATTGCAAATGGCGAAAGCTTTATCTCAATAGCGCCTTTAGGTGGAGAATTCCATCAGGGAATCGCAGAGGATAATGCAATAAGATATAGCAACGTGTACGAAAATGTAGATTTTCAGTATACTCTTATTGGGAATGCTGTCAAAGAGGATATCATTCTTTTAGACAGACAGGAGCTTCATACATTTTCCTTTAAAATAGATACATACGGGCTTAAGTCCAAAGTAGAAAACAATTCGCTCTTTCTTTATGAGGAGGGGGCTGACCCTGCGACAGAAAGTGCGTTTGTGCTGGAAGCGCCTGAGATGGAGGATGCAGCAGGAAATATCAGCTTTGGAGTAAAACTTGAATCCAAAGAAGTAGAAGACGGATGTATTGTTACCGTAACCGCAGATAAGGAATGGTTAGATTCATCCGATAGAACCTATCCGGTCCGCATTGACCCAACGGCAATTCAGGTAAATGGAAGCAGCGTGCATGTCGCATGTGCAGAGCAGGGAAGTCCGAACCGCGTTATCGGAGATAACCAGTATCCATATGTCGGATTTGATGATGGTATAACATCGGGAAATCTTGCCGGATTCGGGAGCAAGCATTTAAACTGCAGATCCTATTTCCAGATTGATTATGATTTCTCTACACTTGCAAATGAAATGGAAATTGTGAGTGCAACCTTTATGGCAACCCAGAAGACGCGCTGGAGCAAGGGAACCTCTGAGTTCGGTATTTACGGGGTTGAGGAGGATTGGAAGGTAAATTCACTTACATGGAATAACCAGCTTGATTTCAACCACTATTTCCTCGATTCGCAGACTGCATCAACACAAAAAGGGCAGGTACTTTCCTTTGATGTAACGGAGGAAGTAAGCGGATGGATCAATGGAACAAGTGCAAACCATGGTTTTGTAATGAAAGCCCTGATTGAAGCACCGGATGAAGCTTCCTTTGCAAATGGTGTTGGAATGCAGAGCGAAGTATTCTATAACAATGCTTCTGCTGCATACGGGCCGAAGCTTGTCATTTCGTGGATAGGAGAACTTACAGAACTTGACAGGCTTACTCTGGATGATACGACAATTGATGTGTATCCGGTGGTTGAGAGGAACGGAGACAAATCAACGAATACGCTGGGTGTGGTTGCACATGGACTGGCAAAACCCGGAAGTACGGTAACCTATTGTCTGGTAAACGGAACAACGGGAGAGGTAGAGGCAGAGAAGGAATTGGTATATCCGGACTCATCTGCCTATCAGGATCAGTTTCCTTCTGCCCTGGAATATAAGAGAAGACTTTCGAACTGGCAGAGTGAGGTATTTTCAAACCTTGTACCGGGTCAGGTATATACCATTACAGCAACCGCTTCGGAGAATGGACAAAACGGTGTAACCGTAGAATCCGACCGGTTTTTGATTTATGAAGAGAGTGCCTTTGATGTATTGCCACGAATTGCAAACCACTATGGGGTAGAGGTTGGCACAATTCTTAGTGATATGAAAATGCAGGACTGCCTGACAAAGACCGGAAACCGAATTTTTATCCGGGAGCCACAGAATACCGGAGCATACAGTTCAGGAGAATTGAGCGACTACTATAAGGCCATGCTGGATGGACTTTTACTGGGGCGTGCACAGAATTGTATGTTCGGTTTTGAGCCGATTAATCTGAATACCGGAAATTTCTATATGGAACAGGAAGATGCAGGCATCACAGATATCGGCGGAGATTTCTCAATCACCAGACAGTATAATGCAAAAGGTGCGGGATATAAGGGAAGCCTTGGATATGGCTGGAATTTTGCTTTCGATGAAAGACTCGGAGAACTGAAGGATGGTTCCGTCATCTGGCAGAACAGCAACGGCACAATTCTGACCTTTTCAAAAAGCGGTGCATCCTATGAAGCGCCTGCCGGACAGGACTATGTACTGGAAGAGAACGAAAACGGCTATATCGTAACAGAATTAGAGACAGGAAATCAGCATGTCTTCGATTCCTATGGACTTCTGGTGTCACTGGTTGATATTTACGGCAACCACACGGATCTGGACTATGATATGGATTATCATCTGCGCCGGATTACTTCACCTTCGGGAAAAACCTTTGGTATTACCCTGGATGGGGAGGAGAGAATCCGAACCATTACATTACCGGACGGCGGAATCGTTTCCTATCAGTATGATGCAAGCGGAAATCTTATTTCCGTGACCGATGCGGCAGGGGATTCTGTTACCTATTCCTATGATTCTTCCCACAGAATGACAGCGTGGTATGACGAAAATAAAAATCGTGTCGTTGAGAATACCTATGATGATCAGGACCGGGTAACCAGTCAGACAGACGCGCTGGGTTCGGTTATTCATCTGGAATATAAGGAAAATCAAACCACCGCAACGGATGCACAGGGCAATGTGACAATCTATCACTATGATGACCGGTATCGCACAACGATGGTGGAATACCCGGATGGTACGACAGAGAAGTATTCCTATAACAATGCCGGCTATGCAGACTCCCATACGGACCGTTCCGGCTTGGTGGTGACCTATAGCTATGACGGAAACGGAAATGTCCTGACACAGACAAGACAGGATGGCTCCGTCCGGAAGTATACATATAATGCAGTCAACCAGATTACATCAGCCACAGAATATGATGGAGGAAAGACGGTCTATGGGTATGACGATGCCCATCGTCTGGTAACAGTTACCGATGCGGAAGGTGGCAAGACGGTCTATGGCTATGATGATAAAAACCGTATGACATCCATAACGGATGCAAGGGGGAATAAAACCGTATTTACCTATCAGGGAGCATGTGTGGAATCCATGACAGATGCAATGGGATCGGTATGGTACTATTCCTATGATGCAATGAACCGGCTGCTTTCCACCACAGACCCCAACGGCTCTGTTTCGAAAAATGCGTATGATGCAAAAGGCAGACGGGTTTCGGAAACGGATGGTGCAGGAAATACCACCTACTATACATTTGATGCAGCAGGTGTAGTAACTGCCATTACGGATAAGGAAGGGCAGACCAGTACCTTCACCTATGATAAGGCAAATCAGATGTTATCCGGCAAAGACCCGTTGGGCAATACATTAAGCTATACCTACGATCAGAATGGTAATGTCGTTACGGAAACCGATGCAGAAGGACAGACCATATCCTATACGTATGATTCCATGAACCGGATATCTGCCATGACAGATGCAATGGGAAATGTCTGTACCTATTCCTATGATGCGGATGACCACATTGTTGCAGTTACCGATCGAAGAGGAAATACATCAGAGACGATATATGATTCTGTTACAAAAGCTGTTGCTGCTGAGACAGACAAAGCAGAGCATGTGACAAAATATGAAACAGATGTGATGGGAAGAATCACAAAGGTCATAAATCCTGACCAGAGCACCATATCCTATACATGGGATAAGAATGGAAGAATTGTATCAAGCACAGACGAGCTGGGAACAACGACCGTTATTACCTATGACCAAAACGGCAATGCCGTTTCCGTAAAGGACAGCGAAGACCGCATCTATACATACGAGTATGATGCGTTGAACAGACTGACAAAGACAACAGACCCATTGGGAAATGAAAGCCGCTATACCTATGATAAGCTGGGCAATCTGCAGTCCTTCACCGACGGAAACGGAAATGTTACATCTTATCAATACGATGCGGTAAGCCGACTGGTTAAAGTGCTGGATGCCATGGGCGGCGAAACCGCTTATACATATGACAAGGAGAATCGGATTCTTTCAATCACAGCACCAAAGAAGGATACTACGACCTATCTTTATGATGCAATTGGTCAGCTGAAAGCAGTGACAGATGCCGCAGGAAATGAGACCTCCTATACCTATGATGGTATCGGACGACTTCTGACGGTAACAAATGCTTTGAACAAGACAACAGAATATGCCTATGATAAAAACAGCAATATACGTTCAGAAAAGGATGTTATGGGCAATTCCCATACCTATTCCACAGATGCGGAAGGGAATGTGTTGGAAAATGTCTATCCAAATGGGGAAAAGGAAAGATATACCTATGACCCGGATGGAAATATTCTGACCTATACAGACCGCTACGGAATCGTCACGCAGTTTACCTATGACAGCAGAGGCAGAATTGTAAAGGCCTCTGATACTGCAGGAAATGTCATGACCTATACCTATGATGCCGCAGGAAATATCCTTTCCCAGTCCGATGTACTTGGAAGAACCGTGGAATATACCTATGATGCCTTTGGAAGACCGGTTCAGATTAAGGATGTGGATGGTGCGGTAACCGGATACAAATATGATGCGCTGGACCGCCTGATTCAGATTACGGATGCAGAAGGAAAAGAAACCACCTATACCTATGATGCTGTGGGCAACCTTGTGGGAACACAAAAACCGAAGGATGCAGAATACCGGTATTATTATGATGAATTGAACAGACTGACAAAGCAGATCGATCCGGAAGGTGCTTCTACGGTATTTCTGTATGATAAAAACAGTAATCTTGCGAGTGTAGAAGACGGAAATGGTGTTACCACCTTCTATTCCTACGATGCCCTCAACAGATTGGAAACCTATACCGATGGCAATGGTGGAAAAACTGTTTATACCTATGATGCCCTGTCCAGACTGACTAAGATCACCACACCGGAAGGTCTGGAAGAAACATATGAGCTTGATGCTGCCGGAAATATTCTTTCCGTAACAAATAAAGAAGGAGAGACCACTTCCT
>JBJFCM010000245.1:0-5792 GCA_051888955.1 Lachnospiraceae bacterium
TATTACGATCTCTTGGCGTTGAAGGAGCCGCCCATGCGGATACTGTTTCTGATTGCCAGGCAGTGCAATACCCTGTTGCAGGTAAAGCAACTTAAAAACAAGGGCTTTGACAACAAAAAAATCGGAGAAAAGATTGGACTGCCCGGTTTTATTGCCGGAAAGTATGTGACCCAGGCCTCCCGCTTCAAAGAAAAGGAATTAAAGCAGGCAGTGGTGCGGTGCGTAGAGGCGGAGGAAGCGGTCAAGACAGGCAGGATGAACGATACGATGAGTGTGGAACTGCTGATTATGTCGGTATTATGATGCATAATTTTGTGATGCAAGTTTGATACAAGGCAGACGTATACTGACCATAGGTACGGTGAAAAGGTTATGCCGGTGTGAAATGTACCGGGCATTGGTTGAGAAGGAGCAGATTTTAATGATAAAAATACTGATAGTGGAGGATGAAGAACCGATATCCAATCTGATACGCATGAATCTGACAAAAGCGGGATATCAGTGTCGGTGTGCCTTTGACGGACAGGAAGCAGCGGATATGATGGCAGGAAGCAGCTTTGATTTGATCCTGTTGGATATCATGCTTCCCAAGATCAACGGCTATGAACTATTGGAATATGCCCAGAGTCTGGATGTTCCGGTCATCTTTATTACCGCGATGGGAACGGTGGAAAATAAAGTAAAAGGTCTTAAGAAGGGAGCGGATGATTATATTTCCAAGCCCTTTGAAATTGTAGAACTGTTAGCCAGAGTGGAGGCTGTTTTACGCAGATACAATAAAACAGAGCGGATTATTAAGATTCTGGATATTGAAGTAGATGTCTTTTCCCGTGTGGTTATGCAGAACGGGGAGCAGGTTATGCTGACTTTGAAGGAATTTGAACTGCTGTTGCTTTTTATCAGGAATAAAAATATTGCCCTATACAGGGATACTATATATGAAAATGTATGGGAAAGTGAGTATATGGGAGAAAGCAGGACTGTGGATCTGCATGTACAGAGATTAAAGAAGAAGCTGCACTGGGAAGATAAAATTGTTGCGGTATATAAGGTTGGATACCGTTTAGAAGCCTAAGGAAAGGGGCATCCGATGAAATTTTTCTGGAAAATATTTTTTGCATTCACAGCCTTGATGACGGTAGCTTTCAGTTTTTTCGGTATCTGGATGATTACCCAAAGCTTCCGCAGCTCTCTGGAGAAGGAGATAGAAGAGGGCAACCGGGAGAACAGGATGTTCCAGTTTGCTTTTGAGGTCAATATGAATGCACTGTCAGATAATTACAAGACGGAAAAAATAGTAAAGGATCTGGCAGAATCGGTAGTGGAAAATCTGGATAAACAGGAGTATTCCTATAAGATATACAGAGGTACACAGAATCTGATTTATGAAAATTCAGAAAACCGGTTAGAACACCAGTTAATGGAACAGATTGGAGAAAATACCTGTGTTTATCAGGTCCTGGGATCAGGAGAGAGCAGGTATCTTATTTTTGTATGTAAAAGTGTGATGGGCGGCAGAACCTATTATCTGGAGAGTTCAAAAGATATTACGGATTTGTATGAGGAGCGGAACAGCTCCTATGATCAGTACCGTGTGATTATGCTGGCATTGATTGCGGCAACCGGTATTGTGATATTTATTGTTTCTCACTTTTTAACAAGGTCCGTGGTGGAGCTTTCCTATACGACCAGACGGTTTGCGGAAGGAGATTATGACATCCGTGCAGAAGTGAAAAGCGAGGATGAAATCGGTACCCTGGCACAGGATTTTAATCTGATGGCAGACAATCTGAAACAGAAGATGGAGGAACTGAAGGATGCTGCAAGGAAACAGGAGGATTTTACGGCGTCCTTTGCCCATGAATTGAAGACGCCGCTCACCTCTATTATCGGTTATGCGGATATGCTGCGCACCATGGATATGTCGAAGGAAGAGACTATGGAAGCCGCTAACTATATCTATTCCCAGGGGAAAAGGTTGGAGAGCCTGTCCTTTAAACTGCTGGAGCTGATTGTGACCAAAAACCAGAAATATCAGTTTAAGCCGATTTCACCAGTGGATTTGGTACAGGAGGTGGAGCAGGTGGTGGCAAAGAGCCTGGAAAAGAAAAAGATTACCTGCCATACTGCTGTGGAAGAAGGAATGATTTACGGAGAGCATGACCTGCTTATTTCCCTGTTTACGAATCTGGTGGACAATGCCAGAAAAGCGTTACAGGAGGGTGGAGATATCTGGATAACAGGGCAGATGAAGGAAGAAGGCTACGAAATTTCGGTGAAGGACAATGGCTGTGGAATGCCCAAGGAGGAGATAGACAAAATAACAGAAGCCTTTTACATGGTTGACAAATCACGTTCACGGAAAGAGGGAGGCGCCGGCCTGGGGATGACTCTTTGCAGCCGAATTGTAGAAGTTCATTCTGCTAAGTGGTATATCAGAAGTAAAGAAGGGGAAGGTACGGAAATATGGGTGGCATTCCCTGAAAGGGAGGTGCCGGATGAAAAATAGGTGGGAAAAAGGTATCAGTATCCTGGATTATGCCATTGGCGTTCTGATGATTATGATTCTGGTATTAGCAACCTTTCTTATGCCTCAGGGCTACAGTGCCTTCGTAGACAGCAAGGATTTGAATCAGGTCCACGTGGCGGAGCGGGAAAGCTTTTCTTTTACGAATCCGGTGGATATGACAGTTTATGAACGGGTGCAGCGGATGATGGAGGCGCTAAAGGGAAAGGGAAGCGTGAGCCCGACCCTGAATTTGACCGGTACGGAGGTTACGGATGGAGATCTGCTGGAAGGTATCAGGGAAGCTATAGGAATTGCTATCCAGTATAAACTGCTTCCGGATATTTCAGGCTATGATATAGAAAACTATATTATTTATGCGGAATATTACAACCTGGGTGATGGTACAACCGAGGGTGCGGAAACCGCTTTTTGGAATATCAGGTTCAGCGATTATGCGACCTTCGATTTTACCTTCAGGGTGGATGCCAGCGGATACATCATCTATCAGGCAGAATTGTATTGTGCAGAGGCTACGGAATATATAGCGCAGCTCATGTCGGATGATATAGAGGTGGTTGCCTTTTTGAATAATCAGTTCATGGAGGGGTGCGAGGCTTATTTCGAAGCGGAAGGCTATGAGGCACTTACGGATGTCAATTTTGGGGATATGATTTTAATGATGGGTTATGAAAGGGGAGAGTATGCCATGTATCATACCTCCTGCAGCAACGGCTATTTTGAGGGAGAAGGCCTGCGCTGGGGCTTTGTACCCATGACTGTGGCATTGGAGAAAGGCATTGATTTAAGGGATTGGGGATATAGAGGAATTGAGTCGTATTATTATGGCCTGTATGGCATAGAGATTTATGACGATGAGGGAACGGAAACAAAATAAGAAAATTGTGTTTATGAAGAAATTGTGGTATGCTAATGGTAGAGGGGAAAAAAGTACTATTATAGTGGGGCAGAAATCAGGCTGGGAGAGGGTAAGATGGCGGAAAAGAGAGCAAAGAAGACAAAGGCAGTAAGAAGTAATCAATTAGTAAAAAGCGAAAAACTTAAAAAGCGTGAAAAGACGAAAACGGGTGACAGAGCGAAAAAAGGATTTCACTTAAGCTTGAAAGCGCAACTGATTATTGGCTTTCTGCTTCCGCTTATTTTGGTGGTAAGTATCGGAATCTATGCGTATGACAAGGCAGAAAGCGGCATGGTCAATAACTACCGGGAGGCATCCATGCAGGCTCTGCAGATGACCGCAGACTATATGGACTTTGGTTTTGAAGCTGCATGGGCCAGTGCACTGGAAATTAACAGCGATGCCACTTTTGTCAATTATTTTCAAAATAAGTATAAAGATGATGCGGATGAGTTGGAGACGGTGCAGACAGCAATCTTCAACAATATCCGGACTAAAAAGCTGGCTAATAAGTTTATTGCAGAGATTTACCTTGTGCCTAATTCCGGGATTGGTTGTATAAGCTCTATAGGGTTGAATGTAGATAAGCCCACAGACGGGTTCCTTACGGAACTGAAGGAAGAGTATGGAGATATTATCTCCGCACAGGATAAGGTAGACAGATGGGCATACGGGCATGAGCTGATTGATGAAATTTTTGCCGTGACACCGGGGCAGACCATGGTTTCCCTGTATTTGAGCGCAACTTCTGCAAAGGGTTGCATCGTTATCGATATCAGCAGTGAAAAGATAATGGAAATCATGCAGGATACCGGTCTGGGAGAAGGTAGCATCGTAGGTTTTGTTACGGCAGATGGTCATGAAATACTTACAGGTTTGACGGAAGATGGTGCCGGCGAAGTGCCGGTGGCCGGTTTCAGTTTTCTGGATAAGGAATATTACCAGGCTGCTGTTGCTTCAGAAGAAAGCAGCTACAGCGAAGATGTACGGCTGGAGGGCAGAGAGTACTGCTTTATGGCTTCCCGATGTGAGCAGAACAATGCGTTACTGTGTGCATTGATTCCGAAAAGTGTTATGATGACAGAAGCCAATGAACTGAAAACGGCAGTGTTCTTGTTCGTGATTTTTGCCTGCATCTTTGTAGGTGTACTGGGTGTGCTGATTGTATTTGGCATCAGCAAGAATATGAATCGCATCATACATAGGTTGTCCAAGGTGGCAAGCGGTGACTTGACAGTAGATATGACAATAAAGAACAAGTCGGAATTTGGTATGCTGGCGCGGCATATCATGGGTGTGGTATCCAATACGAAAAATTTGGTTACCAAGGTTGTGTCTATTTCCCAGGATGTGTCTACCTCCGCTTCTGATGTGGCACAGGCCACAGGTGTGCTCAGTAACGGAACACAGGATATTTACAGCGCAATCAATGAAATCGACCAGGGCGTTAACCGACAGGTAGAGGATGCCGGACAGTGTCTGGAGAAGATGGATGAGCTGTCAGATATCATACTGACAACGGAGCAGAATGTAGTTGAGATGGGCAGACTGGCAGACGGTACCAAGTCCATGATAGATGCCGGAAGCGGAAGCATGGAAACCCTGATACAGCATGCGGATGAGACCATCAAGATGACGGACCAGGTTGGCGAGAAGATTGAAATGTTGGCAGTAAAGTCCAGGGAAATTGCAGGCTTTGTTGATACTATAAATGAAATTTCTTCTCAGACCACGTTGCTGTCCCTGAATGCTTCCATAGAAGCAGCGAGGGCGGGGGAAGCAGGAAAGGGTTTTGCCGTTGTAGCGGAAGAGATAAAGAAGCTGGCTGACAATTCCATGCAGGCGGCTGAAGAAATCCGAAAGGTTGTTGACGTTATCAATGAAATGACTGCTGAAACGAAAAAGTCTTCGGTAGATGCCAAGGCGGTTGTGGAGAAGCAGGGCGAAATCGTAGAACATACAAGACAAACCTTTGCAGACATGAATGATAGTGTTGCCGGGCTTCTGGATAATGTAAGGGCAATTCAGGAAAATATGCAGAAGATGAGCAATGGCAGAGGCGAGACACTGTCAGCAATCGAGAGC
Organism: Lachnospiraceae bacterium; assembly: GCA_051888955.1. GTDB lineage: Bacteria > Bacillota > Clostridia > Lachnospirales > Lachnospiraceae > Acetatifactor. The sequence continues at coordinate 5,511 of JBJFCM010000245.1, forward strand.
ATTTCCAGTGTAGTACAGCAGACAGCAGCATCCGCCTCTCTTGTAAATGCTACTGCTACAGAGCAGATGAAGCAGGCAGAAGCCTTGAGCGTGGTAACGGAAGAACTGCAGAGCAAGACAGAAGAGCTTATGGAGGCAATCAGCCGTTTTACAGTATAAGTATAGTTTTTAAAATAGGGGTAGCAGATAGAAGCCTTTATGCGGAGAAGTCCGCACGAAGGCTTTTTGTTACTGTTCAGTGCTTAGCCAAATCCAGTAAATATAAATGGTACAGGGTTTGAG
>JBJFCM010000246.1:0-5781 GCA_051888955.1 Lachnospiraceae bacterium
GCCTCAATTGCCTGATGAAGACCGTCGGAATAACGGCGTCCCGGCATGATACGACCGGTAAATTCATCTACGATAAGCACTTGGTCATCCTTGACCACGTAGTCCTTATCCCTGAACATCAGGTTGTGGGCACGCAGTGCCAGAATAATGTTGTGCTGTATTTCAAGATTTTCCGGATCTGCAAAGTTATCAATCTGGAAAAAGCGCTCTACTTTCTCCACACCGGCTGCTGTCAGATTGACTACCTTATCCTTTTCATTGACGATAAAGTCACCGGTTTCCTCCTGTACTACACCCATGATGGCATCCATCTTCGACAGTTCAGCCATATCATCGCCACGCTTCATCTGACGCGCTAAGATATCACACATCTCATAAAGCTTTGTGGACTTGCCGCTCTGTCCGGAAATGATCAGAGGAGTTCTCGCTTCATCAATTAATACGGAGTCGACTTCATCGATGATGGCATAGTGCAGGCCTCTCAGTACGAGCTGCTTCTTGTACACTACCATATTGTCCCTTAAGTAATCGAAGCCCAGCTCGTTGTTGGTGACATAAGTAATATCGCAGTTGTATGCTTCTCTGCGCTCGTCAGGCGACATGCTGTTTAGGACAACACCCACCTTCAGTCCTAAGAATTCATGTACCTGCCCCATCCATTCTGCATCACGATGTGCCAGATAATCATTGACTGTGACGATATGCACGCCCTCTCCTTCCAATGCATTCAGATATGCCGGAAGTGTAGAAACCAGTGTCTTACCTTCACCGGTACGCATCTCTGCGATACGCCCCTGATGCAGGATGATACCACCAATCAACTGTACTCTGTAATGCTCCATATTCAGAACACGCTTTGCTGCTTCCCTGACAGTAGCATAAGCCTCCGGAAGCAGATCATCCAGTGTCTCCCCATCCTTCAGACGCTTTTTGAACTCTTCTGTCTTAGCCTTCAACTGCTCATCACTGAGCGCCTGCATGTCCGGACGAAGGGCCTCAATCTTATCCACCAGAGGTGTAATCCGCTTTAACTCCCTTTCACTGTGCGTTCCAAATACCTTATCAACTAACTTCATAACGTTATATGCTCCCATCTGCGCGCCTTGGCACGCGTACATATCAATCTGTAAATCCAGATACACAAAGTTTATTTTAGCAGATTTGAACCATATATTCAACCAAAAGCCACCGCAATCCGTTAAAGTTTTATGAACAAATTGTAAATTTCAGCAATTTGACATTGCTTTCCAAAAAACATATAATAAACATAAATTTAGTAACCTGTATACTCGCATGAGGACTTATTGATATGAAAAGAATTTCTATTGCGCAGCTTATTCCGGGTATGGTCACTGCGGAAGACATTTTCAGCTATAATGGTCAGCTTTTGATTCCGAAGGGGAATATACTTACGGATAATGCCATCACCATTTTGCAGATGTATGATATTATCAGCATCCGTATTGATGATAGCTCTGCCTCATCAGAGACTGCTCCCGTTCAGCCCTATTCCGCAAGAATAAAAAGCAGCGCAGAATTTCAAGAGTTTAAGACCGCATACAATTCAGAGATTGAACACCTGACAGATTCCCTGCAGCATGCTCTGGTCAAAAATTCAAAGATAGATGCCGACGAATTGCTGGAAGGTACCCTTTCCCTTATGGGAAATGTTCGTACTGCTTCCGGTGTCTTTGATATGCTGCACTGTATGCGGGAATACGATGACTCTACCTTTGCCCACTGCATCAATGTAGCTCTTATCTGTAATGTGGCAGCAAAGTGGCTGGACATGCCTGAAGAAGACATCCGTACCGCTACTTCCTGCGGCCTTTTCCATGATATCGGAAAGCTGCAGATTCCCAAATCCATTTTAGGGAAACCTGCCAAGCTCACTGCTGACGAATATGATATCATCAAAAAGCATCCTTCGGCAGGCTACCGGCTTCTACAGGAACGAGGCATGAATGAGCATATCTGTAATGCTGCCCTGATGCACCATGAGCGCTGTGACGGCACCGGATACCCCTTCGGTCTGAAGGGCTCTCAGCTGGATCGCTTTGCCAAGCTGGTTTCCATTGCAGATGTCTACGATGCCACAACAGCCTCCCGGGTTTACCGCGGACCTCTGTGCCCTTTCACCGTGATAGGACTTTTCGAACAGGAAGGCTTGCAGAAGTACGAGCCACAGTATATTATGACCTTCCTTGAAAATGTGGTAAATACCTACATTTCGAATCGCTGCCGTTTGAGCAATGGTCAGGAAGGCGATATCGTCTACATCAATAAAGATCATCTTTCCCGCCCTATGATACAGTGCGGAAACGAATATATCAATCTTGCCCAAAGACCTGAATTGAGCATCGAATGCCTGTTGTAGGACGACTTCCAGGACTTCCCGGCGCATATACAGGATTGCTCCGGATTCTTCCACACATAAAAAGAAAGGACCTCATCGAAAATATGACCTCCGGTACATCCTCACTTCATTTGTACATAAATTATCCGGATAAAGAGCCTAACTTTACAACCGTTTCAGAAGCTTTAGCCTCTTTAGCGCCGGTTCAGACAGCTCCACAGTCTTTTCCTGCTGTCCGGGAAGATAATATTACTCCTGTTATTCTTCATATTGCTCCCGGCATCTATGAAGAGCCGATACTGGTGGAACGCCCTTATGTGACCTTTTTAGGAGAGGATGCGGTCAGTACTGTCCTGACCTACCATCTTGGTGCCTATGAGAGCATGCCGGACGGCAGCAGACGCGGCACCTTCCGTACGGCCTCCGTACGCATTAACACCCACGATTTTACTGCCAAAAATATTACCTTTGCCAACAATGCAGGCTTTGGACATACCGTAGGCCAGGCTCTGGCTCTGTACGCTGACGGTGACCGGCTCATCTTTGAGGATTGCCGTCTGATTTCCAGCCAGGATACCCTTTTTACGGCTCCCCTGCCCCCTACCGCTGCAAAACCCGGGGGCTTTACCGGACCGGGCGAAGCCAAACCCCGCATTATGGGCAGGCATCTATACCGTCACTGCTACCTGCAGGGTGACGTGGATTTTATTTTTGGAAGTGCTGTGGCTTATTTTGAAGCCTGCACCATTTATTCCAAAAAACCCGGCGACAGAAAGCCGCCGGAGAGTCCTGATGAGGAAACTATCTATGGATATATTACAGCTGCCTCCACACCGGAGCACGCACCTTTCGGCTACGTATTTAAGGACTGCCGTCTTCTGAGTGACTGCCCTCCCCATTCCGTTTATTTGGGAAGACCCTGGCGGGAATGGGCAAAAACAGTCTATTTAAACTGTGAAATGGGGGCTCATATCCACCCTCTCGGCTGGAACGACTGGAACAAGCCTCACGGGCATTTTTACTATGCAGAGTACCATTCCACCGGAAAAGGAGCCTGCCCCGAAAAGAGAGCTGATTTTTCTCACCAGCTGACCGATGAGGAAGCCGCCGCCTATACCATGGAAAACGTCCTGGCAGGACCTGACGGCTGGCACCCTGTTCTTACAAAAAACACGCCGTAAATATTAATAAAATCACAGCAAAAATAACGTTGACAAGGGTGAAGTACCAAAAGTACTTCCCCTTTTTTTCGGGATATTCCTGTACAAATGCCTTGTAGGATATAAGGCTTGCCAGGGATGCAATCAAAGTTCCCAGACCGCCGATATTAGTACCCTCTATCAGTGCCGGATAGTTCCCGGTAAAGCCGGAAAGCAGCGCTGCCGCCGGCACATTGCTGATAATCTGGCTCGTAAAAAAGGAAATCAAAAGCTCCCTGCCCGCCATAATCTGCCTTAACCAGGTACTGAATGCTTCTATCCGCCCCATATTCCCGGTAAAGACAAAAAAACTGACAAAGGTGAGCAGCAAACAGTAATCTACCTTTAATAATACTTTCCTATGTACGATAAGCGTCCCTAAAAGCGCTGCAAGAAACGGTATCTGTACCGGGATAACTTTCAGTACAGTGAGCAGGGAAAGGCCAAATACAATACAGAAAAATGCAAGCTCTGCTTTGTTTCTTCCGTTCCATTCATCTGTACTTGCACAATCCGTATGGATACTGACCGGCAGTCTCCTGCTCCCCATGCAACAAACAGCAAGGAGCAACGCCGATATTCCTACAATAGGTGCCGTTATCTTCAGAAAATCCAATATTTCCATTCCCGAAGCAGTATACAGATATAAATTCTGCGGATTGCCCACCGGTGTCAGCATACTTCCCAGATTGGCCGCTACCGTTTCATATACCACCAGAGGAATCGCCTGTTCTTTCAATCCTGCCATGGAAAGCAGCAACAGGGTAAAGGGTACAAAAGTAAGTAACGCCACATCATTGGTAATGAACATTGCAGAAAAGAAACACAGGAAAACCATGATAAATGACAGCTTTCTGAAATCGTCCGCCTTCTTAAGCATAACATGTGCTATTTTGTCAAACACCCCTATCTGGCGCAGCCCCGCCATGACCGTCATCAGGGAAAACAGTATTGCCAGGACTCTATAATCGATGTAAGTCTTATACCCTGCATCCGGTGGTATAAGAAACATGGAGAGTATTGCCAGCAGAGCTGCAATACAAAGCACCACTTCCTTTTTCAAAAATCCCGCTATCTTTTTTCCAAATTCTTTCTGCGCTTCCATATCCTTTCTGTGAGACCTCCAAAATTGCAGGGATAGTCGTTGACCGAATCAGTCTAACAACTATCCCTTAATATGACGCTATTTATGACACTGTTGTTCTTTTGTGTGTCATCTGTTCTAAACCCGCATTTTTACTGCATTTTTATGACTGCAAAGCTCTGAGGTGACAGTACTGCCTTTTCTTCCTCTAAAGCTGCCTCCCCGATTTGGAAAAGAGTTTCTCTTCCTGCTCTGATACCCGGAAGTGCTGCTTCCACAGGCTTCATGGAAGGATTAACTAAAACTGCCAGATTACCTCTGCGATAGACGAGGGGATAAGAGGCTTCCTTTACATAGAGTACCTCGAATTCTCCGTCAGCCTGCAAATCTTCATATTGATGACGCAATGCAATGATATCTTTTACCACATGATAAAGGGAGTCTGCCCGCTTTTCCTCGCTTTCCACACTCACGGTCTTACCGGTAGGAAGATAGGGGGAATCGCTCCCGGAGAAGCCACAGTTCTTGTCCCCGTTCCACTGCATAGGTGTACGGGTACCTGTACGGGAAAAACCGCCTTCCTTACTGTTCAGCCCTTCCATAAAAGGCATGCCGATTTCATCCCCGTAGTAAAGGAACGGCACACCGGGCAAGGTAAAGATTGTGGCATATGCCAGTTTAAGCTCTCTTTCGTCCATCCATCTGGACATGCGGGGAGTATCATGGTTACAGGTAATAAAACTGATATAGCCTTTCTCCTTCGTCGCCTGCAGATCCTCTCTATATTCATTTACGAATGCTGCTGCATCTCCCTTGCCGTTTTTGGAAAAGAAGCTTAAGTTTTCGCCATCCTCGTTAATCTCTCTGAACAGCTTATGATATCCGTGTCCATTATGATCCAAATAAAAGTCCATGTCAAAGCCACAGTTTAAGGCACGCTTCGGACAGCTCCATTCGGAAACGAGCACCGCCTCCGGGTATTCCCTGTGAATTTCTTCGGTGATATTCCTCCACAGCGCCATGGTAGCTACCTTTTCGTCGTCGTTTTTGACAAGCGAATCGGCCATATCCACGCGAAAGCCGTCACAGCCCATATCCAGCCAGAACTTCATGACGTCCTTTAACGCTTCTCTGGTGGCAAT
>JBJFCM010000247.1:0-5717 GCA_051888955.1 Lachnospiraceae bacterium
CTTTCCCATTTTCCTCCAGACCACCCAGAGGATCGCCTGCATATTCATGAGTGGTGACAAAATCAATAGGCAGACTGTTACTACGACAGTATGCCAACAGTTCTTTGACCCACTTGCTGCCCGAAGTGGAGGGACCTCCCACCTGCAGTCCGCTGTCAATATCCTTGATGGCCTTTACCGTTGCAGCATAGAGCTTAAAGTAATCCTCCCGGCTCCCGGCAAAAAACGGAAGTTTAAGATCCGGCTCATTCCAAACCTCAAAATACCACTGCCGAACCTCTTCTATTCCGTAACGGTCAATGAGGAAACGGATAAATTCCTGGATGTATGCATACCACTTGTTATAATCCTTAGGCGGAGAAATATTGGGTTTGTAGAAAAACAGTCCCTTACGGTTCTTCTTTGCCAGAGCTTTCGGCATGAAGCTCAATTCCACAAAGGGTTTCATACCGGCAGCCAGGACATTGTCATAAGCGACACCACACCACCGGAAGCTCTGTTCACTATACTTGGAAGCGCCGGGTACCGGCAAAAGGTCGGACATCTTGTGATAGGTGTGCATGTCATCACAAAAAATACCATGAAAACGGACCCGTTCGATTTTTAAATCCTGATGTACCTGCTTCAACTGCTCGAAGTAATCCCGCCGCAGCGCATAGGTAGCGTGCGGACTGCCGATACAAAACTGCCAATGCTTGTTGAAGGGGACAGTGGGGGTATCCTTTTGAATTTCTATCAACATATCCATTCTCCTTGCATCTCATATTTATTTCATTATATGTGCATTCGAAAACGGCTTCAATGGACAATGCCTAACCTTTGTGGAATAACCTTTCTGCTTTCCTATATCGCATTTCCTGCAAACTGCGTCATATACAGCTCGTAATATCTTCCCTTCTTCTGAATGAGTTCCTCATGATTGCCGGTTTCCACGATTCTTCCCTGGTCCATGACCACGATGTAATCCGCATCCTGAATGGTGGACAGTCTGTGCGCTATAATCAGGCTGGTTCTGTTTTGCATCAGTTTTACCATGGCATCCTGAATCTTCTTTTCCGTACGGGTATCCACGCTGGAGGTTGCCTCATCCAAAATCAGAATCTTAGGCTCAGCCAAAAATGCTCTGGCTATGGATAACAGCTGTCTTTGTCCCTGGGAAAGATTGTAACCGGAACCGGCTAACATCGTATCATATCCCTTTTGCAAGTGCTTAATCATTCCATGGCAATTGCTCATTTTAGCCGCATTCTCCATTTCCTCGTCACTGGCATCTTCCTTGGAATACTTCAAATTATTTTTCACGGTATCCGCAAAGAGTACCGTATCCTGTAACACAATCGCGGTATTCCTTCGCAGATTGTCACAGTTGATATCCTTGATATTGACGCCGTCAATCAGGATTTCACCGCTGTCCACATCATAAAACCGCATGAGCAGATTGACTACAGTGGTCTTCCCGCTGCCGGTGGAACCTACCAGCGCCACCTTATGCCCTGCACGAACCTCCAGATTAAAGTCATGCAGCACCGGCTTTCCCTCAATATAGGAAAAATTCACATTTTTAAAGGTAATGACGCCCCGGGCTGCATCCATGGTCTCTTCACCGGATTTATCCTCTCTTTTTTCATCCATGATGGCAAATACGCGCTCTGCACCGGCAATCGCTGTCTGAATCTGCCCGTAAATCTGCGCCAGTTCATCAATAGGGCGTCCAAACTGCTTAGCGTAAACAATGAATGCAGAAATAATACCGATGGAAATCACACCGTTTACCGCAAAATAACCGCCAAATGCAGCAATAATCACGAAACCGATATTGTTGATGACATTCATGACCGGTCCCATGGAGCCGCCGAAGATTTCTGCCACAATGCCCACCTTCGTCAGTTCATCCGAAGTCCTCTCGAACTCTTCTATGACAGCCTGTTGCCTGTTATAGGCCACTACCGTCTTATAGCCGCCTACCATTTCCTCCACAGTACCGTTCAGGCTGCCCAGGAGCACCTGGCGTTTCCTGAAGAAAGTCCGCATAGCCTTGGATAGGAATTTGGTGGCAAAAAGCGTCAGAAGTACAGTGGCACAGGAAAGCAGTGCCAGCGGCGGACACAGGTACACCATCATGACCACCGTTCCGATAATCGTCAAGACACCGGAAAACAGGGAGCTTAGCGACTGGGATATGGTGTTGGAAATGTTCTCCACATCATTCGTCATCCTGCTCATAATGTCACCATGGGGGTGCATGTCCAGATATTTGATGGGAAGATTCACGATACAGTCAAACAGATCCTCTCTCATCCTCTTTACGATACGCTGACTCAACATCGCACTGGTCCGGCTCTGCAGCAGAGTGCAGAGACTGTGGATGCCGTAAACAATCAGCATGCTGACTAAAATACCCGTCAAATCAGAAAAAGCACCCACCGTGATGCAGTCAATTGCCCTGCTCTGTAGCCGCGGTGCATAGACAGAGCAGATTACTACCACCAGAACTGCCCCCAGTAAGAACAGTACCATGTTCCTTTCCTTGGCAAAATAGCTTACCAGTCTCTTTAAGGTTTTTTTGCCCTCCATGGGCTTCTCCGTGGCCTGGCGGTCTCTGGGGCCGCGCATTCCCGGAATTTTATAATTATTCAAAGACTGTTTATCTGCCATCCTGATTCCCTCCGTTCTTTAGCTGGGAGTTATAGATATCCTGATAAATCTCACTGCTCTTCAAAAGCTCCTCGTGGCTGCCACAGGCTGCAAGCTGGCCATTTTCAATGACCACTATCCTGTCGGCATCCTTTACTGAGGCGATACGCTGGGCGATGATCACCTTCGTCACATGAGCATATTCTTTCTTCAAGGCATCATAGAGCTTTGCCTCTGTCTTTAAATCCAGCGCACTGGTGGAATCATCAAAAATCAGAATTTCCGAGGCCTTCAGCACCGCTCGGCTGATAGCCACACGCTGCTTCTGCCCGCCGGAAAGGCTGGTACCGCCCTGGGTAACCTCTGTTTCCATTCCCTCCGGTCTCGTACTGATGAACTCCATAGCCTGGGCTGTCTTAGCCGCATGCTCTATGTCGGCAGCAGATGCCTGGGGATTGCCCCAGGAGATATTTTCCCCGATGGTGGTGCTGAATACCTCGCTCTTTTGCAATGCAATGGCAATCTTATTCCGCAAAGCATCCAGGCGATACTCCTTTACATCCACATCATCCACCAGCACCCGGCCTTCCGTCACATCATAAAAACGGGGAATCAGATTGACCAGACTGGACTTGCCACAGCCGGTCGCCCCCAGTATGGCCAACGTTTCTCCCGGCTCTATGGTAAGACTGAAATGATCGATAATCTTTTCCTCTCCCATTCCCGGATATGCAAAGGAAACATCCCGAAACTCAATCTTGCCCTTCACCGGCGTATCGCCGTCAAAATTGCCGTCCTTAATAGAAGGCTCACAGTTAAGCACTTCCTTGACACGTCTGCCGGATGCCGCACCTCTGGAAATGGTCTGGAATATCATGGTCATACGCATGACTGCATTCAATATCTGGGAAATATAGGTGATTGCAGCCATCACATTACCCGGTGTCACGCTTCCCGCCTGTACTTCAATGGCACCCACCTTGATAATGGCCACAATAGAGACATTCAAAATAATATTCATAATCGGAGTCATGTAGGAAAATAACAGCAATACATCCAGCTGTGTACCTACCAGATCCCCGTTGGCTTTTCCAAAACGCTCTTTTTCATACTCTTCCCGGACATAGGCCTTTACCACCCGGGAGCCTGCAACATTTTCCTGCATCACATTGTTCAGCTTATCCAGCCGCCCCTGTAAAACAGAAAACATGGGATTGGCCTTTGAGATAAAGAAAATGACACAGCACACCACCAGCGGCAATGCACAGGCAACTACCGTTCCAAAGCTTAAATCCAGCATCAGCATACAGCCGATACCACCGGCAAACAGCAGGAATGTCCGGACAAATCCACGTATACATTCCGTTACCAAATTTTGTAGCTGCGTAATATCATTTGTCACACGGGTAATCAGGGAACCGGTAGAAAATTTGTCTGTCTGATCAAAGGACAGGGACATGATTTTTCCAAAAGCATCCTTACGGACATCATTGGCAAAATTCTGGCTGCAAAGATTGGCGAACACTCCTGACATTACGCCACAGAAGCCTCCAATGATAACGAAGCCAACCATTTTCAGTCCGGTGGTGATGACCAGGTGCAAGTCTCCCACATTATTGTTGGACAGACCCAGTACGCCCTCGTCCACAATCGTACTCATAAGCCGCGGCTGAAGCAGGTCCATCCCCACCTCTCCCATCATAAAAAGAGGAGCCAGGATTGCAAACATCCAGTACTTCTTTAAATATTTGAACATTTTCATCTTTCCTTTTCTTTCGCTTACAGTATTAACAGCTATTATTTTAACTTCTTTTTTTCCTTCATGCAAGAAACCGCCGGCATTTTTTGTATAAAAAAACCAGTCGGTATTATCCGACTGGCCTATTATTATCTTCCTCTTATTGCATCCTTAAGCTGGCTAAATGCCTTTTCCAATGTTTTTCTCGGGCAGGCGATGTTGATGCGCTCAAAGCCCTCTCCGTCCGGTCCGAACATCGCCCCGCTGTCCAACCAAAGTCCGGCTTTGTTCACGATTAAATCCTCTCTTTCCGGCTCTGACAGACTTAAGCTTCTGAAATCCAGCCAAATAAGATAAGTACCCTCCGGCTCAATCAATGTGATTTCCGGCAGGTTCTCCTGTAGAAATTCTCTCACAAATCCCAGATTGCCGTAAAGATATTCCTTCAGCTGTGCCAGCCATTCCTCTCCTTCTTCATAGGCCGCCTGACAGGCCACCAGCCCCATCAGGTTCACCTGGCTGTATCCGGCTGCCGCAATCTCTTTTTTCAGCCTGTGACGCAGGTCTGCATTGGGAATAAAAATATTGGAGATCTGCAAGCCTGCCAGATTGAAGGTTTTGCTGGGTGCTGTGCAGGTGACGGTAATCTCCTGAAACTCCGGAGAAAGAGAAGCAAACACCTGATGCCTGAAACCCGGATAGGTAAAATCATTGTGTATCTCGTCACTGACTACCAGCACTCCATGCTTTAAGCAGATATCCCCCAGCCTTCGTAATTCCCATTCCCTGAAAACCCGTCCGGTAGGATTATGGGGGCTGCAGAGCAGGAAAAGCTTCACCTTATGCTTCACTATTTTCTCCTCAAAATCCTCAAAATCGATTTCATAGTGTCCATTTATCAGCTTCAAGGGACTGTTTACCAGTTCTCGGTTATTATCCAGAATCGCCTCACTGAAGGGATAGTACACCGGCTGCTGGAGCAGTACGGCATCTCCTTCTTTTGTAAATGCACGGATAGCTGCTGCAATGGCAAAGACTACGCCGGGGGTCTTGACCAGCCACTCCCGCTTTACTTCCCAGCCGAAATGCTTCTGGTACCATGCAGAAACTGCCAAAAAATAATCTTCCTTGCCTTCGCTGTATCCGAATATACCATGTCTGACTGTCTCCTCCAGCTTATGCAGAATGCCGGGGGCCGTCTGAAAATCCATATCCGCTACCCACAGAGGCAGGATATCCTCTTTTTTCCCTCTTTCCCTGGCAAAATCATATTTTAAGGACTTTGTACCCTTCCTGTCGATTACCGTATCAAAATCAAACTGCATCCCTCTACCCGTGCCTTTCC
>JBJFCM010000248.1:0-5716 GCA_051888955.1 Lachnospiraceae bacterium
ATGACAACAGGACACATATATACTTTTTCGATTTTCTCTTTGTCTCCATAAAGCCAGCAGGCATCCAAAAACTGCTGCATATATCCGCCAATTCCATACCACTCCACCGTTGTCGCCAAAATAATGCCATCCGCTGTCTTTAACGTCTGGGGTAGCGTAGTAATACTGTTTTTCAATTCAAAGAGATTATATCTTTCTACGGCAACATGCAGTTCTTCCAGAACCTCCTGCATTTTGTTTATTACAAATAAAGTAGGATCATCCATCAGACCTCTGCCACCATAGTAAATATTTATCTTCATTTTAACCTCCTTGTATGCAGCCTTTGAAGCAGGCACATTACCAAGCCCAGCACAAATCCGGCAAGGAATCCTCCGATATGAGCAGCATTATCGATATTGGCAGCACGAACACCACTGTAAACGGAATAAGCTACCACAAAAAGAACCCTTTGCCAGGTGACGTTTTCCATTTGTCTCGTCCATGCAAACGACATGGCGAGCAGTACGCCAACCAGTCCGAAAACTGCGCCGCTGGCTCCAATGGATGCAACATACCATTCACCGTTAAATATTTTGTAAGCCAGTGAAACGACCTGTCCTCCCAATCCGGACAGAAAATACAACATTAAAAATCGTATATGGCCTGTTTCTTTTTCCAACATAGCTCCCAGTCCTGCTAAAAGCAGCATATTATTTACCAGATGACTGATATCCGCATGAAGAAACATAGCCGAAATAAGCCGATAATACTGACCATCTCCCCAAAAGGTATCCGGGCTTAATTCTCCTATATTATATAACATATTTCCGGTAAATGTACATATCAGAAATATAATCGCATTTACCACGACCAACACAATACTGATAAATGGCATTTCTCTGATTTTTCTCATGGCAATGTTCATCTGCATCTTCAGGCCCACTTCCTGCTTACAAGGTTTTATCTGTTATTTAAAAGGGTAACACCGATTGCTTTCCCTGTCAACGATAGGTGAAGCTTAGATTTCCGAGCCTTATTTCATCCTCCCTCAATATCTCTACTTTCTCATAAGGCTTAAGACGCACACCATTTTTATAAGTTCCGTTAGTTGTATTCAAATCCTCCAGATAAATCTGTCCATTCTCCTCTGTCAGTCTTGCATGCATTCTGCTGACAGAAGCATCCTGCAATACTACATCTGTCATTTCTCCCTTTTTCCCAATTACTAATGGCAACTTTTTCAAGCAGATTACCTTTCTGTTCTGTTTCCCGTTCCCGTACAATTTCCTTTCTTCGACGCCCGGGCTCACTTCCACATAGGCTGTTCTTTCTTCCCCCTGTTCCTCAGGCTCTCTTTCTGCTTTATACTCCCAGCTTTCCATTGCCAGACATGCTTTTGGGGCTTCTGCCTTTGAACGCATGTATCGTCCAAAGAAAAAATCCGTGATATCCTTTTTCCGGTTTATTCCTCTTTCCGTCTCTTCTCTTTCCTCCTGTACCGGAATATGGACTGCCTCCTTTTCTTCTTCGCACATTTTCTGCGTATTACCTTCTTTTTCATGTTTTTCCCACAGAAGAAGAAGCGTTTTCAACGTAAACTGTTCCTGCAAATTCTCCCACTTGGAAAACATATCATACAAAGCCTCTACTGTCTCAGGTTCAGTTTCCTCTACATTTTCAACCAAAAAAGAAAGGAAATCCTCCATATCTGTTTTTTCTTCTTCTATATAATAAGGATAATACAGGAAATAGAGCTTTCCCGACTCCATATCCTGAAAAATACAGTCCGGCCGTAAAATCAGATTTCGGCTGTCCAGCAGGTATTCTTCCAAAGACCATAGCACAACCTGCAGACAGGCAACAAGGTTCTCCATCCACTTTCGGTCTATTTTTTCCCGTATAAACCATTTTGACAGGCTCTGCATCGACGAGATTTCATAATATAATCCCTGTTCTCCATCAGCAGAGTGCATGCTTACAGGCAAGAGGCCTTCCAGCTTTCTGGTGGTAATAATCTGATATTGATATCTTATTTTTACATTTTCCTGTTTCTTTGATTTAATTTTCAAGTAATTGTGGTTAAAGCTATTGATATATTCTGTCTGCAGCACTTTTTGCCTCCTGTTCTTTCTATTTATTATTGCGATTTTTCTCTATCTGTCTGCACGTTCTGAGAAAAACAACCGGATTGATACATTTACTCTCGGCCTTCTCCCGTATCGGCCACTCTGATGCCTTCACAAATCCTGCAATTCCCCGGAAGGGCATTTGTACACTTCCCTCTACCGAAACACTGACCTTATCCTGCACCGTGATTTTATAGTCACAGGATGTAGCCATATACTTTTTGGAAGCCAGTTCTTCCATTGCCTCATAGGCTGTGTTGAACACTCTTTGATTGTCGTCCCTGTATATGCTGCTTCCCTTCAGTGCAGCACGATAAGCATCCTGTCGCATCAGGCAGCGGTCATACTGGAAAAATCCCAGGTAAATAATAGAGATACAGACATACAATACAATCGGCATGATGAGGGATGCTTCCACAGTCAGGTATCCCCCTGCTCCTAATCTTCTTTTCTTCATTTCAGCCCTCCATAAAACGTTTTAAAGCACGCCAATAATTTCCTTATAAAACTAAAAGGATGATTTCTGCCGCAAGTAAAAAGGGAACAAACGGAATACAGGTCTGTTTATCCGCCCTTTTCATGAGCAGTAATACTACAGCCAGAAGGGATTGCAGAAATAAGCCCACGCAAAATACCAGGAGTACTCTTCCAAGTCCCTGCAAAATTCCTAAAAGTATCAACAGAATGCCATCTCCATACCCCACCTTTTTTTCTGTCAAAAAAGACAGGATGAGCAGCCCGGTTCCGGGCAGGATTGCTGCTATGCTTTCCCATAAAGTTTCACCAATACCCTTTCCTACTGCATTGACAATCAAATACAAAATGCTCCATATACCACCTGCCAACAATAGAATGGCAGGTATTTTCTTCCACTTAATATCGAAGATACTGCTTATCAGCAAAATTCCCATTCCACTTATCGTTCCTAACATATTCTCCTCCACTTCAACACAATTTCCTGTGCAAAACACATTTATTTTCCACATCTGGAGCACATCCTATAGTACTTCTCTGCTTCCGAACGCAGCATGACTGTAATGGTTCTTTTTAGACCGCTACATTCCAGTTTCTGATGATACCTGTCCCCGCTTCGCGCTATGTATAATCTGCCCTGCCCATCAGTTACGCACAACTCACAGGGCAGATATCTGCTGCCGTCCTCATTCCGCAGCCCAGCCACTTCCTCTGATGTACACTCTTCAATCGACAGATTGATATGCGTACAATTTCTGCTCAGATGATAAACTTCAGCATTTTCAGCCACATATACATATTCCTCACCGGTATTTTCTCCACCTTCCCCACTCACTGCATATCCGGTCCAGGCCCTGCCATAGTATCTGGTATAAAATCTCCCAGGGAAAAATCCCACAATATCTATGAATGGAGAAACCTGATAAGTCACCACCAGATCGATGATGTCTCCCTGTTGCAGGATGGAGGACTCCACATACAGAAGTCCTTCTCTGCCATATGTCAAAGGGGAAGCATCAAGATAATCCGCACCTGCTAAATCTTCCACTCTCCCTTTTACATACAAATAGGAGAACGCTACATTTTCTATAAAGGCTTCCAGTCCTGTATCTTCCTCTTCCTGCACGATACTGTCATAGGCATAGGCATAGACAGACAATTCCCGTCCCACCTCACGCAGCGATGATTTTAACGTACTATGCAAGCTGTATATTTCAATGATCCACAAAAGATTCAATAAGAAAAACAGAAACAAAGGCAGTACCAACGCAGCCTCTACTGCCATGCTGCCGTCACAGCCTGCTTTTCTGAATTTATGCAGGAAAGAGGGCAGGGACATCTCCTTTATGGAAGATTTTGGGGTTATCATACCAGAGGAGGACGCGGGGAAAATAGGGGTTTTTCCCCACGAAGAATGCCATACATGAGAAGGTTGTTTTGTGCTTGATTTTAAAGTTTTCAGTTGCATTTTTCCCATAAAGGAGACGTCCCTGCTCTCTTTCCTGTTTTTATGTTTCTAATACCCGTAATTTCTGGTTATACTATAAATGTTACCGTCTTTGCCGCTGTATTGTATCGTAGCAGCAACGCTGTCAATACAGCCATCCATTCTGAAATAACGGTTTCCCGGTGTCTGTCTGATATCCATCTCCATGATATCCATCAGCCTGAAGGTGGTGACCTTCTTATCCTGTAAGCAAAGCATGATCCGCAAATAGTCTTCATAGTAAAGTCCGCTTTCCTGCTCTGTTCCCTCTGTATCTCCTTGAAAGGCAAGCATTTCTTCCAGGCTGTAGTGCCAGTCAGCAGAAGACTTTAACAGGGGAACCCTGCCTCCATCCAAAAGCTGCGACACATCATAGATACTTTCCGCCAATGCCCAGGTAAGTACAATTACCGCCTCAAACAAAGGTGCTGTCTCCGGCAAGGTTATCAATGCAGCCAGCACATTCGCCACCGTTTCTGCCAGTTTCATCTTTTCCTGATCCGATATCAGATACACCATGTTGGAGGCAGCCCTGACAGCCAGCAGCTTATATGTCACATTTTTCAGATTTTCAACATCACTTTCTTTTCCGGCAAGTATGTACTCAGTTTGGTATTTCAAAAAACTGTCTTCCTTTTCCTGCGTAAAACGTCCTGTATACGCAAGGATGTATTCATGAAAAAGTAGTTGTTCCCAAAGACCATCCTCAAAAGTGACAGCAGGATTCATTCCCGTTCCTTGTAGCAGCTGCCTTGCAGAAAGGCATGCTCCCAAATCAGTCTCCTGCCCGGACAGTTTATCCGGTTCCTTTACTATCAGATTCAGCATTCCTGCTTCCCAAAAGGAAACCACCTTACTGCCGGGATTATCTATTTTGACTTCTGTTTCCTCGCCATCCACCGTTACTGTCGTTCCGTTCCATGCATCTAAAGCCTTTGAAGCTTCTTTTTGCTCCTGCAGAACATCTCGCGTATCCAGCTCGTATTCTGTAGTGACAGTGACCCAGTTCTGCACCTGGTGAAGCAGTTCTGCTCCTACCCGTCCGTACATAACATCCACCGCCTGCCTCCTTAAGACAGCACCATCTTCATCCGTAGCCGCCGACACTCCGGTAATCTCTACCTCATCCACCTGTAGCTTCAGCAGATTTCGGTACAGCATCGACAAAAAAATTTCATCTCCTCCCAGATTAAGTTCAAGGTATTCTTTCAAATGTGCTGCTGTCTGCTCATAGGAGGCAGTGGCAGTTCCGTAGGAAGTATCAATAAAAAATAAATCATACTGTTTTAAAAGCTCCCTGTGATACTCCGCCAGAATGTTATTCATTCCTACATCCGTTACGCATTCTATTTCCAGCCGCCTGGTATTTTCTCTGGCGCCCAACACCAGTACCAGACATAACGAGATCATGACAGACAGAATTAGGGATAGAAAGACCGTAAGATATCCATCGAGACCATCTTCCCTCTGTTTTCTCTGCTCCATCATCATCTTTATAAATCTTTCGTCTGAGAGGTAATCTTGGAGAACATGGACTGCACAATTGCTGTAATCTGATTCTTAAAGATAATGACAAGGCCTACCAATACCACGAATATATTTACTAGGGAATTTCAAATGCAGTGTTTTCAAGGGTTTTAACACCATA
>JBJFCM010000249.1:0-5698 GCA_051888955.1 Lachnospiraceae bacterium
GCTTGTACTGATAACCAGAATGTTTTTATCCATTTTCGTAACCTCCAAAGTGAATTTGACAGGATACTTTTTTCCTGTTATGATGAGCATAATACCTAAACCTGACTTTAGGTCAATACCCTGATGATATTTTGAAGGAGAATTTTGTATGTATACGATTGGACAAGTGTCAGAAATGACCGGACTGCCTGTCTCTACTCTGCGCTATTATGATAAAGAGGGGCTTTTTCCTAATATGCAGAGGGAATCCGGTATCAGGAAGTTTGGTGAAAAAGAGCTGGAAGCGCTAAGAATTATTGAATGTCTGAAAAAATCCGGTCTGGAGATTAAGGATATCAAGCAATTCATGCAGTGGTGCGCCCAGGGAAGCGAAACTTATGTGCAGCGCAGGGAACTCTTTCTGAAACAGAAAGAAGCGGTAGAGGCAGAAATAGAGCGTATGAACCGGGTACTGGATATGCTCAGATTCAAATGCTGGTATTATGAGGAGGCCATTAAGGACGGGAATGAAGAACGCCTGCAGGCCATGAAGCCGGAGGATATGCCGGAGGAAATCAGAGAAGTGTACAAAAAGTGGTAGGGTTTTTAACAGAACACATTGACAACTATCTATGTGTATGTTATTGTATGATACATAGATAAATATCAATGTGAGGTCGTAAAAATGGATGTAATTGAGGTAGCTGCAATCTGTAAAGCATTGGGAGACTCCAACAGACTGCAAATCATACAAATGTTATCAGACGGTGAAAAATGTGGCTGCAAATTGCTGGAAGCCTTTGAAATCACACAGCCGACACTATCCCATCATATGAAGATTTTGTGCGATTGCAGGCTTGTAAAGGACAGGAAAGAGGGGAAATGGCACCATTATTCCCTGAACTGTGAAACATTGCAGGGATTTAAGCAATTCATGGAAAGCCTATCCTGTACCAAGGAAGGTTGTGATTGCTTATGATATGGGACTTTATTCAGGATCAGATACTTGGGATGAAATGGCTGAATAAGCTGATTGGAAGTGGCCTGGCAAAAATGGGACTTGATACATCCGGAAGATTAGGCGGCAGTATTCAGTTTTTTATTTATGATGTGATTAAAATTACAATCCTGCTCTGTGTTTTGATTTATCTGATTTCCTACATACAGAGCTATTTTCCGCCGGAGAGAAGCAAAAAGATATTAGGGAAATTTCATGGAATAGGGGCTAACTGCATTGCGGCGCTTTTGGGAACTGTTACACCTTTTTGCTCCTGCTCATCCATTCCTCTTTTTATCGGTTTTACAAGTGCAGGACTTCCCTTAGGGGTGACATTTTCCTTTTTGATTTCATCCCCTATGGTGGACCTGGGAAGTCTGGTGCTTTTGATGAGCATTTTTGGAACAAAAGTCGCAGTCATATATGTGATTGTAGGTCTGATTATTGCGGTAACAGGTGGCACTCTGATTGAGAAAATGCACATGGGAAGGTATGTGGAGGACTTTATCTTAAAAGCGAAAGCAGTTGATATTGATGGCCCGGCACTTTCACAAAAAGACCGTTTGGCATATGCGAAAGAGCAGGTAGTCTCCACGTTTAAAAAAGTGTTTCCATACATTTTGGTGGGAGTGGCAATCGGTGCAGTAATCCATAATTGGATACCTGAAAAATGGATCGAAACAATCCTGGGCAGCCACAATCCTTTTGGGGTCGTTCTGGCTACGTTAGTAGGTGTTCCCATGTATGCGGATATTTTTGGTACAATACCGGTGGCAGAGGCATTGTTGTCCAAGGGAGCACAATTAGGAACCATCCTTAGCTTTATGATGGCTGTTACAACGCTTAGCCTGCCCTCATTAATTATGCTGAAAAAGGCAGTAAAACCAAAGCTGCTTGGTACCTTCGTTGCAATATGTACGATAGGCATTGTGATTGTGGGATATTTGTTTAATATATTTCAGGTATTTATTATTTAGGAGGACAAGGGAATGGAAAAAGAACAACAGGGTGTGAAAATTTTAGGCGGTGGCTGCGCTAAGTGCAATCAGCTGGAAAAAGCTACTATTATGGCGCTTTCTGAATTAGGCATGGATACCACGATTGACCATGTCAGAGATTTTGAACAGATAGCTGCTTTCGGGGTTATGACAACTCCCGCGTTGGTTGTTGACGGTAAGGTGGTATCTTATGGAAGAGTACTGAAAAAGGACGAAGTGGTTGAAATCTTGAAAAAAGTAAGGGGATAACACTTTCACTATGAGAAAACCTAAGGTAGCATTTATCTGTGTTCATAATTCCTGTCGGAGTCAGATTGCAGAGGCACTAGGGAAGCATTTCGCCTCAGATGTGTTTGAAAGCTATTCGGCAGGAACAGAAACAAAACCGGGGATTAATCAGGATGCAGTCCGTATTATGAAACAGTTATATGGCATAGATATGGAAAGGACACAATATTCAAAATTAATTTCTGCTATCCCGAAGCCGGATATAGCAATATCTATGGGATGTAATGTGGGGTGTCCTTTCATTGGCAGACCATTTGATGATAACTGGGGGCTGGAGGATCCAACCGGTAAGCCGGATAAGGAATTTATACAAACAATTAAAGAGATTGAAACAAAAATTATTCAATTAAAGGAAGAACTGGAGTAGAAAGCAGAGGGTTTCATTGAAATTCTTCTCTTATACATTATCCCCTTTTTTATAGCACAGGATAATCAGTAAATCCAGCGCCTCTATGGTCATTGTGATATTTCTGACGCTATGGTAAAATAGGTGCAGGAGAATGAGGATGAGGATGTTCCGTTCCATTGGGAATGGAAGTATTTATTTGTAGGTGGAGAAAAACCAATGACACATTTGCTTTTAGTGATTATCTATATTTCATTTATTAGTCTGGGGCTCCCGGATGCATTGCTTGGGGCCGCATGGCCTACCATGTATGGGGAGTTTGGAGTATCCGTTTCTTATGCGGGTATTATCTCCATGATTATTGCATTCGGAACCATCGTTTCGAGTCTGATGAGTGACAGACTAACCCTTAAACTGGGAACCGGAAAGGTAACAGCGATTAGTGTTGCGATGACGGCAATAGCTCTGTTAGGCTTTTCCATCAGCAGTTCTTTTTGGATGCTGTGCCTTTGGGCTATCCCTTACGGGCTGGGTGCCGGCAGTGTAGATGCAAGTCTGAATAATTATGTGGCATTACATTATGCAAGCCGCCATATGAGCTGGCTTCATTGTATGTGGGGTGTGGGTGCTTCTGTTGGACCGTACATTATGGGATATGTCCTTTCAGGTGGAAGACCCTGGAATATGGGATACCGCATAGTCGGAATTCTGCAGATTATCCTTACGGCAATATTGGTTTTTAGTCTGCCGATGTGGAAAGAAAGACAAAGCAAGGAAAACGGTACGCAGGGAAAAACTGCAAAACCATTGACATTAAAGGAAATTGTAAGGCTTCCCGGAGCAAAAGAGGTTATGCTTACTTTTTTCTGCTACTGTGCATTGGAACAGACTACCGGTCTTTGGGCAAGCTCCTATCTTACCCTGCACAAAGGGATATCCGGCGAAACGGCAGCTTTTTTTGCCAGTATGTTCTTTATCGGAATTACCGCCGGACGGGCTTTCAATGGATTTCTGACTATGAAATTCAGTGACAGACAGTTAATCAAAATGGGAGAACTGATTATTGTAACAGGTGTGGCAGCGATGCTGCTGCCCATGGGAGAAATGGTTTCTCTGGTGGGTCTGATTCTCATCGGTTTAGGATGTGCTCCGATTTATCCATGCATTATCCATTCTACACCGATTTATTTTGGAGAAGAAAAATCCCAGGCGTTGATAGGAGTCCAGATGGCAAGCGCATATGTGGGCACCTGCCTGATGCCGCCAGTGTTCGGATTGCTTGCAGAGCATGTGAACATTGCCTTATTACCTGTATATTTATTGATCATACTTGTGATTATGTTTGTTATGCACGAAAAGATGCTCAGAAATGTGAATAGATAATTGTTACGCAGTCGCTATTGTTTATCCGTCTTGCTATTAACCCCATTGCCCGTATTGTCGCCGCCTTTTGATGGTGCTATTATATCATAGCGTAAAGCCTCCATTCAGTTATCAATGTGCTTTTTATGAGTGGTTTGGGCTGAAAACAGTGATACTAAGGAGGCGAAAGTTTCTCAATTGGAATAAAGTATCAGAGACCAATGAAACTTAAGTATATATAAAAAATTGTTCTTTTGGGTTCCATTTATTCACAAAAATGGATTTCAAATGACCAATTATTTTCTATAGATACCATAGCGGGTAATCTCAATGAAACAACTCTATCATATACCTCCCGCTTTACAGCGTCCTCCGCTGTCT
Organism: Lachnospiraceae bacterium; assembly: GCA_051888955.1. Taxonomy (GTDB): domain Bacteria; phylum Bacillota; class Clostridia; order Lachnospirales; family Lachnospiraceae; genus Acetatifactor. The sequence continues at coordinate 4,352 of JBJFCM010000249.1, forward strand.
CATTCATATGGACACCGCCGTCTATGGAATAGTAGTAGTTTTCGAGTTTATTGCCCGCAAACAGCACACAGCCATTTTCAATAATAATCGCGGCGGCGCGATACCGGAACCAGTTGTTATTTCACAGCTTAAATAATCCTAAATCATCCCAAATGACCGCAGGACAAAGAGCCAGAGCGTAATGGTAATAGAGCTTAAGAAGGTGGTTGCGACCACCACGCTGGAGGTCAGGGTACCCTCATGCCCCATATTCTTTGCCATGATATAGCAGCTTACGGTAGTGGGGGCGCCCAGCATAATCAGCAGAGCTACCATCTTTTCATCCCGAAAACCGAGGAAAGCCGCCAGCGGTAAGAACAGCAGGGGCTGAATCAGCAGCTTCACAGCGGAGCAGATGACGGTGGGCGTTATCTCTTTTAGAGCCTTCCTGCCCTCAAAGCCGGCACCCAGGCCAATCAGGGCGAGAGGTGTTGCAAGGGAAGAAACGCTGCCTACGGTCTTGGAGATGATAAACGGAAGCTGTATTCTGGAAACGGAAACCAGCATTCCTAAAAGGATGCCCAGGATGATAGGGTTGGTGAAAATCCCTTTTATGGAGTCCATAAGGGATTTTTTGTCAAAGCCGTTTCCGCCCGGTTTCGTAAAAGATAAAATCAGTACAGCAGCAATATTATAAAGAGGAACCGTGCCGATGATCATTAACGGCGCCATGCCGGAATTGCCATAAATATTTTGGATAAAAGCAACGCCCAAAACAGCGGCACTGCCTCTGTAGGATGCCTGCACAAACTCACCGACATTGGATTTCTTCTTATAAAAAAGAGCCGTCAGGACCCAGATGACCACAATACAGAAAAGCGTCACAAAAAAACAGTACAGCACGTAACGGGTATCCCATACCGAATAGAAATCGGACTCTGCAATATCCCGAAACAACAGAACCGGCAATGTAATCTTAAAGTTAAAGCTGTTCAGAGTCTTGACAAAAGGCTCATCCACCATCTTAAGCAGTTTCAAAATATAGCCAAGCACCATCAGCAGGAATACGGGGATGGTAGCGTTCAGGCTGAATATCAGATTTTCCATGGTAATCTCCTAAATGATTATTCAACTGTAAAGTATAAGACCCCGGGGAGGGTTTGTCAAAGGATTGTTTACAACGGAAGCATATGGTAAAATAACGAGGAAAATGCTTTTCGTGCTTGCACGGGAAAGCATTTGACGAGAAAACCCATCGAGACGTAAGTCGAGATGGTAAAATGGAAACAGGACGTTGTCAGTCTGAAGGGAATATTATGCAGGAAAAAATTATAATCATTGTGGCAGCAGTACTGGCCATCCTTGTCA
>JBJFCM010000250.1:0-2726 GCA_051888955.1 Lachnospiraceae bacterium
TGAACCACCGGTTAACTTTTTAAACTGATTTTATCACAACGGCTCCATTGCACTGCGCAGTGGAGTCTGTTATTATGTATTCGAAAAGAAAGAAAAGCAGCTTGGCCAGGTTGTAAAATGGTAATCGGAGGGAAAAATCATGAAGCTTAGTGAAACTATCTTAAATAAACGAAAAGAGCTTGGAATGACCCAGGAACAGGTGGCGGACAGGCTGGGAGTCAGCGCATCCGCTGTCCACAAATGGGAGCGGGGGCTCAGCCTGCCGGACATTACGCTGCTTGCGCCTCTGGCCCGGCTGTTGGAAATGGATTTGAATACCCTGCTGTCCTTTCAGGAGGATTTAACTGAACAGGAAGTGGACAGACTGATACGGGAGATAACGCAGACTGCCATGGAAAAAGGCTTTGCAGAAGGCTTCCAGGCGGCGCGCGGGCTCATACAGGAGTATCCCAACTGCCAGGAGCTGATCTTTGGGCTGGCATCTTCTTTACAGGGGCTGATGCTTCTTACCCCGGAGGGTGTGGAGCAGGGAGAAGAGTACGAGGAAGAAATCTGCAAGCTCTATCAGGGGCTTGCGGACACCGCAGAGGAGCCTCTGCGGGAAAAGGTGAAGGAAATGCTTTTCTACTATTATGTAAACCGTAAGGAGTATGAAAAAGCAGAAGAAGTCTTAAAAGAAATGCCGCCGGAAGGCAAGGCTTACAATCAGGCGAAAGCGACCCTGTACATGAGGCAGGAAAACTATGCCCAGGCAAGAGAAGTGCTGGAACAGCAGCTACTTGCGGCAGCAGGCAGTGTGCAGAGCGCACTTTCCGGGTTGCAGGTGATTGCCTTACAGGAGGAAAATCTGGAGGAAGCCGGGTTTCTGGCCGATACGGGCAGCAGTATCGTAAGGACCCTGCAGCTATGGGAATATGGGGCATACAGTACCTATTTAGAGTTGTATTGTAAGAAAAAGGACGTGGCAGGCTGTATCCGCATCTTTGAGGGAATGTTTGCAAATGCCGACAAGCCCTGGGACTTAAGCGCTACGACTCTTTACCGGCATATGCCTGCTAAAACGCAGGATAATTTTTTACCGGGGATCATGCGGGCGGACCTGCTGGATTTACTGGAGCACGAAGAGGCGCTGGCATTTTTCAGGGAGAGTACAGAAGGAAAAAACTTTATAGAAAAACTCTCTTTTCGGAAAAGTGTTCCAGAATGAATTTGAATAGCAAAATTCATTCTTAGCAACAAAAATCCGAAAAGGGACTAGAAAAAAAGCGAAACAATCCGGAATAAATAGATGGAATTTTCCGCTTCGAAACAGGAGGTAAGCATGACAGAAAACGAAGTAATGCAGTTAGAACAGATTATGAGAAAGACGGCAGAAAAAGATGCCTATATGCAGTTTTTGGGCATAGAATTGCTGGAGCTGCGGGAAGGCTACGCCTTTGCCAGGATGAAGTGTAGGGAGGAACTGAATAATCCTTACGGCATTCTCCATGGCGGCAGCCTGTATTCCCTGGCAGATATCGTAGCCGGGAACGCAGGCTGCATGTGCGGCCATTTTGTGACAACTGTGTCAGGAACCCTGAATTTTCTTTTGCCGGCAGAACAGACGGAATATGTCTATTGTGAAGCCGTACAGCTCAGACAGGGAAAGCATCTGTCGGTGTTCGATGTCAGGATTAAGGATGATAAAGACCGAGTGCTGGACAGCGGGGAGTTTACCTTCTTTATAACGGAGCAGGAAATACTGAAAAATTTTTTAAATGCTGAGAAATAGGTGACAGTTGTCTTAGCTGCCGCAGAACCGCTGTTTCTGTGGCAGCTATTGAAAAAGATTTAGAAAATACTTGCAAGTGTCCATATAGTTTGTTATTATAATCAAAAATTAACGTGTTTATAAATCTTGAATCTGAGAACACGTTTCAAGTCCTTTTCAGAGGAATCTGATAAGTTTCATGGCTTATCGCCACAAATATTCAAACATTTATTTAACTGCAAAGGAGGAAGTATGAGCAAAAAACACCGAATCAATTGGCATTCGGCTGCTTTTGAGGTATTGCAGATAGAATTGGAAGAATATCTTCAATATCTACAGTTTTATAAAGAATACCATCTTGGAAAATCCAAGGACTCTTTACGAGTAGACACTCTGATTATCAAAAAAATCTCATCCTGTAAAATCTATAAGAATATCGGTAAACTATTTCAAATTCACAATATTATTGAATATAAAGGCCCTGGTGATACCTTATCCATAGACGATTACTACAAATCCATTGCCTATTGCTGCCTCTATAAATGTAATGTTGGAAATAAAATTGAAACCTCCGATGTTACCCTAACCTTTATTTTGCCACATTTCCCAAATAAACTTGAAAAGCATTTGTCAAAACGTAATATTATACTTGAAAAAATGAATAATGGAATATATTATATACATAAAGAGATATTTGCTATTCAGTTGATCATAACGAGAGAATTAAATGAAAAGGAAAATCTGTGGTTACGGTGCTTAAGCAGCCACATTGAGGAAGAAAAACTATTTCGATGCCTGGAAAAGGATTATGTGAGGCATCAGAATGAACCGAGATACGCTGTTCCAATGAACGCCATCATCTGGTCCAACATGGCGAACCGGAAGGGAGGAAAAAATATTATGTGCGAAGCATTATATGATTTGTTTGCAGAGCAATTAGCAGAGAGAGAAAGAAAAGGAATTTCACAGGGTATTA
>JBJFCM010000250.1:2826-5669 GCA_051888955.1 Lachnospiraceae bacterium
CAGGGTATTAATCTGGGCATTGATAAGTTGAACCGGCTTACATTAAAACTGGCTGCCGCCGGAAGAGTCGATGACATCATCAGGGCAGCCAGGGATCAGGAGTATCAGCAATCCTTGTGCGAAGAATTTGATCTATAAAGTAACAACGCCATGATTACAGCGCACACCAGGAAGGCGCAGCCGCCGATAATGCCGGTAGGGGCAGGCCCGATAAAGGGATTGATGGCCGTCTCGCCGGTATGGAAAAAGAGGGCAGCAGAAGCAAAGCCATTCAGGCTGCCGTGGGCCAGCACTGCCGGCAGGCAGCTTCCGGTCCGGATGGTGATATAGGAAAAGATAACGCCCATCACTGTACAGAAAATGCACATGGCAAGGATGCCGGTGAAAGGATAGCCCACATAGCCTGTGCCGTAATTGTGACCCAGTACGGTAAGGGGTGCATGCCACAGTCCCCAGATGACGCCGTTGATCAGAAGCATAGGCAGAATGCTGCATTTTTCCTGCATTTTCGGAAGGAGATAGCCTCTCCAGCCCCATTCCTCACCGAAGCAGGTGAGGAAGTTCAAAAGGGGTCCTAACAGGATGGCCAGGATAATCTGTGATACCATGCTTGTTTTTAAGAGCTGTGGAGTGACTTCTATCCCCTGCGCTGCATAAACGGCAACCATATAGGACATGCCGGTATCAAATCTGTCCCGGAAAATCAAATAATATACGATAGCGCCAAAGATGCTTAATATGACAGGTCCGAACCATCCGAACAGGAAAAAGGGAATGCTTTTTTTGCCGGTTTTGGGCACGATATAAGCATTCTTAAAGCCCTCTTTGGTAAGTAACCGCGTGAGCAACACTCCTATAGCAGGAATGAACATCATGCTGCCGACCAGCAGCTGTCCCATGGCCTGGGTGGTAAGTGACACACTCTTTACTGCCGGTCCTATTACAAAAATTTCCAACAGATAGGTGATAGCGAAGGTGATTCCCAGATAGAGCAGGATGCGCCTGGTAGTCATATCTTTTGTTACATTTTTTTCTTCATTCATAATTATCTCCCCCTTTATTTTGATGCTTATGAAATGATTTTTACTGCCGTTCCATAGGCAATCACTTCTGCTGCTCCGGACATGACAGAAGAGGTGCCGTAGCGGACATTGACAATGGCATCGGCACCTAAGGCCTCTGCTTCATCCACCATACGTTTTACTGCAATCTGCCTTGCCTCGTTCAACATCTGGGTATAGCCCACCAGCTCTCCTCCGACCAACGTTTTCATGGCAGCCATAAAATCCCTGCCTACATTTTTGGTGTGTACAACCGTTCCTTTTACGATTCCAAGAGCCTCCAGCTCTTTTCCGGGAATGTAATCAATACTTAGAAGCTTCATCTAACTCTCCTCCTTCAATTTCTTTTAGGCGCTCTTTCAGTGCCAGCAGGGTACCGCCGATGCAGACAGAGGGTATTCCGATAAAGAGTATCAGAATGATGAGGGGAATGCTCTCCTGTGCGGTGGCCCACAGCATTAAACCGATAATCATCAGCATAAACAAGATGAAAACAGTGGCAGCAAACAGGGCGTTCCTTTTCAATAGTCTTTTGTCCTTCTTTTGAATATTCACGAAACGGGTTCCTCCTTCCTCCATACTATCCATGTCCGTAAGCAGCTGCTCCACATCCATATTTTCCAGACTGGCATCCTCTGATAACAATCTGTGGCAGAATTTCTGCACGGCTTCCAGATTCTTGCTTTCTCTTTCCAGGGAAATCAGATGGCGGCGCAGGCAGTCCTCCAATGTAAGGTAGTGGTTCTGCAGCTTTTTGATATCCTCGATTGGAATACCAAGCTTGCGTAGCAGCTTAATCTGGCGCAGTGCGGTAATATCCTCCGGAGAATAGTCCCGGTATCCGTTGTTCAAATTGCGGGACGGCTTCAAAAGTCCCTGTTGCTCATAAAAGCGGATATTCTTTTTGGTAATGCCTATGGCCTGTTCCACTTCGTTGATTTTCATGTGAATCCTCTGTTTCCTCTCCGGATGTACTTAATATATGCGGCAGATACCTTGCTTTATGGGTACATCCTATACCTTCCACAAGGTGGAAGGTCAATAGTATTCTTAAATTTTCTTAATTTATTTGTTTTTATATTCAGTTTATCGCCTGTTTGGTGTAAAGTCAAAGTATATCGTGATGCAATACATGATTTGAGTGCCCGCTTATATGAGCAGATTGGAGAAGATATGATTACATATACCATGACACCGGGAGAGGAAGACTATAGGTTTATTACGAAAATATATATGAAAGAGAATCGTGCATTCCGTACCCGTAAAAAGAAACTGTTATCAGTTTGCATCCTGAGCCTGATCATCATGGCCATGAGTATAGCCGGCATAGTGGGAAGCTCCCACCCTGACAAGGTGTGGACCGTATTTTTAGTATTCGGAATCTTCACATTTCTCTATGGCGCTTACTTGCTGCTGTTCGGAGCGGAAAAGCAGATATTAAAATCCCTCAGAGATTCTGAAAAAGCTGCGGGAAATCTGGAAAGAACCTACACCTTTTCAGAGGACAGTGTTACGATTCACAGTGAAAAGACGGATTCACGTTTTTCCTGGGATATGATAGAGGACTGGAAGGAAAAGGATCATTATCTCTATCTTCGATATGGTAAATCCTATATCCTGCTGGATAAGGATAAGATGGAAAAGGAAGATGTGGAGGAAATGAAGAGGCTGCTCGTCCGTTTGAAAGGTTAGTATGCTAGCTCCTTCGTATGACATAAGGAAACGTTTCAATCTTCTCAAACCCCATCTTTTTCAGTTTTTTAACAGAAACGTCTATATCTT
>JBJFCM010000251.1:0-19821 GCA_051888955.1 Lachnospiraceae bacterium
CATATATAAACTATATGACATTGAGATTGAAACCATGGAGCCTGCTGAAAATGGTGCAGGTGGTCTGACTTATATTGTAAAGGCAGATGACATAAAATATGTTGTAAAATATCCAAGTGAAAATGAGATGAATAACCCGGATGTGGAAATCAGAGTATGTGAGACTCTTTTGCAAAGAGGAATTCCTGCTTGCAGATTTATCCCCAATAAGCAGGGAAAAATGATTTCGACAGATGAGAATGGAAGGCGATTTACCGTACAACATTTTTATGAGGGTATCACATATGGCTATCATGAGGCTCCGGTTCATTTGCAGGCGAAATCGGCCTCCTTTCTAGCAAAGATACATGAAGCCATGAAGGATATTGAGAATATTCCGGTTGGTATAGGTGCAGAATTTTTTACCTATAGAAAAACGGAATACATGAAAGACGCTTATGCTGACACATTACGACAAGCCATAGAAAAGAATGATACTGATATTGCAGGGCATATTCGTTCCAATATGAGAATTGTAGAAGCTATGCCTGACTATCATTTTGATATAGATAGGTTTAGCTGTGGTAACACACATGGAGATTATATGATATCACAGTTGATTTGGCAGGACGAAAAAATAGGTGGTATCATTGATTGGACTTGTGCCTGCAAACACCCATACATATGGGAAATTGTCCGCTCATACGTATTTATGGCGCCAGAGATAAAACAAGGCGAAATCAATATAAAATCCTTGATTGACTATATTTCTGAATATATGGAATGTGGTTCCTTAAATTCTTATGACATAGAAAATGCAGGAAAACTATTTTTCTATTTTTTAGCGGTCTGTAATTTTTATGAACAGTATTATGATTCCATTTCCAAGAACAGATATATTTATCTGCAACAGGCAGATATGGCAGCACAGCTGCTGGTGTGGTTTGAGAATCATATGGATGAATTGAATGATAAACTGCGTGAACTGAGTATGCAGGTTACTTATCAAAAGAAGATGGTGCAATAATAAAGCAGAATATATCATTTGAGAAAAATAGCAAAAACGGTAGTTCTCGTTACAGTAGATTGCAAACTGAGCCATATATCAAATATGATAAAAGCATCAAAGGAAAAAGGAGAGATGCTTATGGATAAGTTAAAAACAGGTGAAATGATCAGACAAGCCAGGATGAAAAAAGGCTATACACAAAATGAACTTGGTATGTTGCTTGGAGTTACCAATAAGGCAATATCCAGATGGGAAAACGGAGATAGTTTCCCTGATGTTGGAGTGTTGGAACAGCTCTCTAATACGCTTGAATTAAATATTCAGGATATTGTTACGGGGAAAACAGGTGGAAGCTGTGATGAGGCGGTCAGTGAAATAGCAAGAGCTGCAAAGATACAGGAAAAAGAAAGAAGAAGCAGAATAGTAGTTTTGGGCATGGGCAGTTTGCTATTGGTTCTGTTATTGCTTATTGGCTTTAGGACATTTAATGGATATCCCGTTTTTTCTACAGTCTATTATTTTTACTTTATGGCAGTTATTTTGGTTATGATATCCTTTAAATGCATTTATGACGATTATTTAGCAAACCCATTCCAAAGAAAGACAAGTAAGCGGAGCATGATATTGAGCACTGCAACCGGAATCTATGTAGTTGCAAGTGTAGGGATAATCATTGCTCTGCTTAATCATGATATAGTACCATTCAATATGGATGTGACTTCCGTAGGTCCTTTTGTAAACGGGCAACTGATAGTTGTGTTTATAATAAATCTCATTTGCTTTGCAATCGAATGGATCAGAGCAGGACTGGCTGAACAGGATGTTCATGCAGGGATTTATATTATTGTTCTAAATATTTTTCTTACCATGGTTTATAGTGATTTGTTACATAGAATGTCTTCTCCACAGGATTTTTACAGGATATTTATTTTGGACACAGCTGTTATTGTTGCGGAGACAATGATTTTGTTTGGACTGATGTTGTTGGTGAAGCGAGTGTTGCCGTTTCTTCTTGATGTTGTTTTTTTATACCATGATTGTTATACTGGCAAGTAGACTTGAAACTTACGTGAGAGATGGGAGCAGGAATGAAGAAAATTTTAATGATCAGCACCGGGGGCACTTTGGCATCCTCCGGAAGTGAAAACGGACTGGCACCGGGGCTGCATGGAAGTGATATACTTAACAGGATATCCGGCCTGACCGATGGCTTTTTAGTGGATGTGGAAGAGATGTTCATGCTGGACAGTTCGAATATGCAGCCGGAGGAATGGTCCAGGCTGGCACAGCGTATCTATGAGAAGCGGAAGGACTACGACGGCATCGTCATTATCCACGGTACGGATACGCTGGCTTACACGGCAAGTGCGCTGTCCTTTGCCCTGCAGCAGATTGAGATTCCGGTGGTGCTTACCGGCAGCCAGGTTTCCATTGAAAATCCGATTGCGGATGCAACGGAAAACTGCAGAGCAGCATTACATATGGCTGCAAGCCATTGCCCGGGAGTATTTGTAGCATTTAACAGAAAAGTGATTATGGGAACGCGGGCGTGCAAGGTGCGCACGCAGAGCTTCGATGCCTTTGAGAGCATTGATTATCCGTATGCGGCCAGAATCAACAGTAATGGTCTGGTTCTGAACCCTTCCATTCCCCATAAATGTACGGGAACCTGCGAATTGCAGAATCGTTTTTGCACGGATGTCTTTTTAATTAAGTTGTTTCCGGGAATTTCTACAGATATTTTTAGAAAACTTAGTGAGATGGGTGTCAGGGGTGTCTATGTGGAGGCCTTTGGCATCGGCGGCATTCCATTCTGGAAAAGGAATATCACTGAGGCCATAAGAGAGGCGGTTGTCGGTGGAATGGTGGTGGCCGTTGGCAGCCAGTGCCTCTATGAGGGCAGTGATTTTACAGTATATGAAGTAGGTCGGCAGGCCCTTGATGGCGGTGCCATTGCGACCCGGAATATGACTTCTGAGGCCGCAATGACAAAGCTTATGTGGGCACTTGGAAACTATGCGGATGTTGACCGTGTGCGAGAGGTCATGCAAAGGAACCTTGTGGGGGAAATGGGGGTTCCAGCCCCCGATTACCTGTAATACTGCGCCTGTGCCGCAAACATTTCCGCATAGATACCGCCGGGTATGCAGACCAGCTCCTCATGGGTGCCGTATTCCTTGATATTTCCCTCGGAGAACACGGCTATCCTGTCACAGAATTTACAGCTGGAGAGGCGGTGGGAAATATAGATTGCTGTTTTGCCGCCTACCAGCTCGTTGAACTGGCGGTAGATGTCGTATTCTGCCACAGGGTCGAGGGCGGCAGTGGGCTCATCCAAAATGACCACAGGAGATTTTTTGTACAGCGCTCTGGCAATGGCGATTTTCTGTTGTTCTCCGCCGGAGGGTTCGATACCGTTTTCGTCAAATGCCTTAAAAAGGATGGTATCGGCACCCTTTTCCAGGGAAGCCACCTTGTCGGCAAGGCCAACCTGTTTGATCAGGGAATGAATATCTGCTTCCTTGCAGGAGCTATCCAGTGCGATATTGTCCTTTATCGAAAAGCCGAATAGCTTAAAATCCTGAAATACAGGGGAGAACAGCCCCATGTATTCGCTGTAGTCGTATTCCTTGATATTGATGCCGTCTAACAGGATTTCTCCGTCCGTAGGATCATAGAGCCTGCACAGCAGCTTGACAAAGGTGGTTTTGCCCGCACCGTTCAGCCCCACAACGGAGAGATGTTCTCCCTGATGCAGCGTTACGCTGACACCGTCTAATACCTTGACATCGGTGTTCGGATAGGCAAAGGTTACGTTGCGGAATGTAAGGGTATGAGGGATGTCTGCCACATGCCTGTTTCCCTTTTGGATGGCGGCCGGGTAATGCATGAACGTAACGTATTCATAAGCATAGTTGGAGCGTTTTATTAACTCCTGCATATTTTGGATAAGGCCCTGCAGGGCAGAGTGAAGGGTGGAACCGGCTGACAGCATCTGGGAGAAGATACCGATGGAAATCTTTCCCGTGATAACCAGTATTCCTAAGTACAGATAGGAGCCAAAATCCCTCGCTACACCGGATATTGCCATCAGAATGCTGGGGGGAAGCTGCTTATCTGCTCTCCATTTCCAGCTCTTTAAAGTTTCGAGACTGTAGCTCTCCCATTTTTCTACCATCATATCCTTTGCATCATATAGACGGATGTCCTTGCCGTAGCGGAAGTCTGTAAGATTCCATCCCAGGTAGCTGAATATGCGGTTCAGCTTGGAAAGCTTGCCGAAGGCTTCAATTTCAATTCGGTTTATCCGGCTTTGCAGGAAGGTGTCTGCTACAAGCAGCACTGCTGTCAGGACAAACAACAAGGGCGCATTTAAGGCAATCAGCACTACTACTCCCACGATTTGTAAAATATTGGAAACGGCTCCGAAAAGCTGCAGGGAAAGACCGTATACACCGCCGGAGTACCAGTCAATGCCCGTGCGGGCCGCTTCAAGCTGGTCGAGAGCAGCTTTGTCCTCGGTAAGTTGAAAATCCAGTTCCATGACACGGCGGCTCATTTCCTCCGTGAAATAATTTTGAAGCTTTTCATTATATTTTTCCAAAGCAACATCACTTATGGAGCCGATTAAGGACAGGAGAGTACCACCTACGGCTATCACGGCGGCATACAGAAGGAGTCTGTGGATATTCCGCCCTCCCAGCAGTTCATCAATAATCAGTGGCATTATCATAATCGCTACAAAGGGCTGAAGGGCTTTGATTATGGTATTGAGTGCGCCACAGAAGAAAAAGCCCCTATACTTTTTCCAGGTCTTCGGATAAAAGTAGGAAAGTGTCTTTTGTACGATATGCATCGGTTTTTCTTTTTTATTCTGCATAAACAACCTCCCCCTCCTTATAATACTGTGCCTGTATCTCAAACATTTCGGCATAAGCGCCGTCCTTGGCAAGCAGTTCTTCGTGGGTACCGTATTCTACCATTTCCCCTGCCTTGAACATGGCGATACTGTCGCAGAAGCGGGTAGAAGAGAGCCTGTGGGAAATATAGACGGCGGTTTTGTCTCCGATGATTTCATCAAAGCTTTTGTAAAGGCGATATTCTGCCAGAGCATCCAGCGCAGCGGTAGGTTCATCCAGGACGATGATGGGGGCATGTTTGTATAGAGCCCGTGCCAGCGCCAGCTTTTGTTTCTCACCGCCGGAAAGGTCGATACCGTCGTCATAGATTACCTTCAGAAGCTGTGTATCGATGCCTTCCGGCAGGCTTTGAACCTTATCGTTAAGGCCTGCCTTTTTCAGACAGTCTTCAGACAGTGCTCTGTCAGTATCTGCAGGGCGTTTCATGGAAACGTTCTCCGACATGGGGAAGGCGAAAAGTTCTACATTCTGGAATACGGGCGCAAAAAGCCGGTAATATTCCTCCCTTTTGAAACGGCGGATATCCGTACCGTTACAGAGGATTTCCCCTTCAGTTACATCATAGAGTCTGAGCAGCAGCTTGATAAAGGTGGTCTTTCCGGCACCGTTCAATCCCACTACCGCCAGCTTTTTCCCGGCTTCCAAAGTGAGGTTTAAGTTCTTCAGGGCATATTCCTTAGCACCTTCATATTTGTAGGAAACATTTTTAAATTCAAAGGTATAGCGGTCAGCTTTGGGAACAGGCAATGCATCCTCGTCATCCTCCGTTTTTAAGTCCATGAAGGAACGGAAGTCATCCACCTGGAGGGAACGCTTTTTATAATCTCCCAGAGAATTCAAAAACTGGGTCAGCGTGGAGGTGAATGTGGAGGAAAGCCCTAAAAAGAGTGTAAAGTTTCCGATGGACATATTTTTATCGATTACGGTGAAAATAAGAACTCCGTACACGGTTGCCGTGGAGAGCATGCTCATTGCATGGGCAAAGGCGGAGTTGTATATCCACAGGTTGCGGCTGTAAAGCATTTTGCTTTGTTTCTCCATGAGTACCTCATGCTGCTTGCCGGAAAGCCAGCCGGGCATATTGAAGAGGCGGATATCCTTGGCATAATCGAAGTCCTGGGTGGTGCGTGTCATATAGTCGATTTTACGCCAGGTGGGAGCAAGCATATCCCAGACCTCTCTTTTATCCTTTTTTACCGTGTAGCGGAAAAACAAAAACTGCGCAAAGGAAATGAGCATTAAAATCAGAAGCATGCGCCAGTCTAAGATTGTCACCGCGGAAACAGTAATGATCATCAGTAAAAGCTGGACGCCCAGCGTGTACAGGGAGTGCATAAGACCTTCCACACCGTTGTCGTTGCTTCCGGTGGCCTGTGAGGCCTTCTGATGCATATCCAGGATATCGGGCTGCTCTAACATCTGATAATTCATGGAAAGCACCTTGGCGATACGCTCTGTTATCATTTTCATACGTACATTGATAAAATAATACCAGCGCTTATTGTCAGTAACCGTGTTGAGAATCTTACTGATAAGTTCTACTGCAGTGGTAACAAGCAGCAGTTTGATAAGCGGTGTAATGTCTTTATCGGGACCGGATGCCTGCACCTGTACAATATCGAGGACAAATTTGCCGATAAAGCTCCACAGATACTCCATCATGGAATTGGTGATGATACCAATCCCCATAAGAAGCAGCAGAAAAGGGCAGTACTGTTTGATTTTTTTCAATATGTAAATGGAATTGCTGAGGATGCCGTACTCTGTATGGAGTGCGTTCTCGGCCTCCTGTTTTTTCTTTTTAAACATGTTTTCCTCCCTCATAGGTGTTACAGATAGCTTTTGACCTGCATTCAGCATAACACAAACTATGGTTGAAAAAAAGGGGAATTTAGTTTACAAAACCAATTGGAAATTGGTACAATAAAACTATGCATACATCGGGGGAATTATAGGATATGGGATTAAAAGGATGGATACCCAAATATATACCGGATAAGCTCTTTTTAGGATTTTATTCCCTGCTTTCGGGCAGGCTTCGGGATGCTGAAGCAGAAGAGCATCTTAAAAACAACAGAGCAGTTTGGCAGAGCAAAAGGGGGCTCTATAGTGAGGATGGTTTCCTTGAATATCAGAGCCGTATGCAGGAAATCTGTTACGGCAGGCAAAGTATCTTTTTGAGCAGGCACCTGCTGGGCGGAAAAGCACTTAACGGTTCCGTCAATGCCTGTGAGGTGATAGCTTGTTATAATGCTTTTGTCGCTTTGTTTGGGGAAAAGATACCGATGGAGTTTCCTGAGCTTCTAAAATGTTTTGAACAGAAGGGAATTGCCCTCAAGGGGTATTTTGGAACCTCACCCAATGCTTTGTGGCATTTCTTACAGAAAAAGGGACTTTGCGTAGAGCGGCTTGTGGGAAAGGCAATCAAGGATACGGCTTTACAGGAGATGGCAGAGAAGTACGATACCTTTATTCTGACTGTCTATGAAGATGTAAGGGATATTTCAGCCATGGTCCATACCGTAAATATTTCGGTGGAGAAAGGAAGATACCGGGTACATAACGCAGGGTTGCAAAGCCATAGCTTTGCAACCCTGAAAGAAGCCATTCATGCCACGCACAGAGGAAATGGGCGGGCTATTTGTATTCTGGGGATTAGAAAGACTAGCCGATGATATGGCGCTTGATAGCCTCGAAGCTCTCCTTGCTGATATCGTGCTCAATCCGGCAGGCATCTTCGGTAGCTGTCTTTGCATCCACACCCAGGCTGATCAGCCAGGAGGAGAGCAATTTGTGGCGCTCATACATGGTCTCTGCGATTTCCCTGCCCTTGTCAGTCAGGTAGATATAGCCCTGTTCCGTGACGGTGATATAGCCGTCTTCACGCAAGTTCTTCATAGCGACGCTGATGCTGGATTTCTTGAAGTTCAGCTCGGTAGCGATATCCACGGAACGGACTACCGGCAGCTTCTCGCCGAGCATCAATATAGTTTCTAAATAATTTTCAGCAGATTCTCTGATCGTCATATGTAACATCTCCCTAAATGCATGTGCGCTTAAACGGGCAGTACCTCAGAGTACGTTGCCCTTTCACACAGTATACCATAAAACAAATCATAAGAAAATGATAAATTTTTTCTTATAAAAGTGTTGTCTGGCGAATTTTGGTTGAAATTTTTATCGTACATGTTATGATGGTATAGACCAAAGATGGGTTGAAAGGAGTTATGATATGTTAAAGGCAGAGCATCTTTCCTTTGCCGTAACAGAAGAAGGAAAGACGAGAAAAATTATAGATGATGTATCCTTTGATGTGGCACCGGGCGAAATGCTGGTGATTACCGGACCAAATGGAAGCGGTAAGTCCACATTAGTAAAGCTTTTGATGGGGATTGAGAAGCCGTCCGGCGGTTCTGTTTTTTTAGAGGGTGAGGACCTGACAGGATATGATATAGATGAAAGGGCAAAAGCAGGAATGGGCTATGCGTTCCAGCAGCCGCCGCGGTTTAAAGGGATGACAGTAAAGAAACTGCTTTCCATAGCAGCAGGCGGAAAGCTTTCCGAGAACAATTGCTGCGACCTGCTTTCCGGTGTGGGATTGTGTGCCAGGGAGTATTTGAACCGGCAGGTGGATGATACCTTATCCGGTGGGGAAATGAAACGTATTGAGATTGCAACCGTGTTAGCAAAGCCGCATAAGCTGTGTCTGTTTGACGAGCCGGAGGCGGGTATTGATTTGTGGAGTTTTTCCATGCTGGTGAAGCAATTTGAGAAAATTCACAGAGAGAAGAAGGAAAGTATTATCGTGATTTCTCATCAGGAGAAACTGATTAACATGGCGGACCGCATCATGCTGCTGAAGGATGGAAAGATAGAGAGAATCGGCTCGCGGAAGGAAGTGGCGCCGGACTTGTTTGCAAGCGGCGGTTTCTTTGGCTGCAGCAAGACGGATCGCGATTAGGAAAGGCAGACGTATATGGAGATAGATAAGATTACACAGGATGTGCTTGCACAGATTGATGACACCGGTTTTAAGCAGGAGGGAGCATACAATTTAAGATACAACGGCTATGCTCTGTGCCACGGTGACAGCGAACATATTAAAATAAAAAAGAGAGAAGATGGCCATCAGGGCATCAATGTATATATAGATGGGAATACAAAGGGGGAGACTGTTCATATCCCTGTAGTAGTTTCCCAGTCCGGCATGACGGATGTGGTCTATAACGACTTTTACGTGGGCGAAGGTGCAGACGTTACGATTATCGCAGGCTGCGGCATTCACAATGCCGGCTGTAACGATAGCAGACACGATGGTGTGCACACCTTCCACGTAGGGAAAAATGCCAGTGTGGTATATGCGGAGAAGCATTATGGGGAAGGAGAAGGCACGGGAGCGCGTATCCTGAACCCTGTGACCAATATCCTTCTGGAGGAGAACGCAGTCTTTACACTGGATACCGCCCAGATAAAAGGGGTGGATTCTACAGTCAGGGAGACACATGTGGAAGCGGGAAGCGGCGCAAAGCTTTATGTGACGGAAAAGCTGATGACCCACGACAAACAGACTGCAGTTTCCAATATGGATGTGGAGTTGAACGGTGAAGGCAGCAGTGCCCAGATCGTTTCCCGTTCCGTTGCCAAGGGTGAGTCGGTGCAGACCTTCCATCCGAAGGCTGTGGGCAATGCAGGGTGTCATGCCCACATACAGTGCGACTCCATTATCATGGAGAAGGCAAGGGTATCCTCCATCCCGGAGATAAACGCCAATCATATTGATGCGGCAATTATTCATGAGGCGGCTATCGGCAGAATCAACAACGACCAGGTTATGAAGCTGCGCACACTCGGCCTTACGGAAGAGGAAGCGGAGAGCGTAATCGTAGAAGCTTTCTTAAATTAAGCTTCTGAAATAATATTTTGTGCTTTCGCAGAAAGCGCATATGTGGTATACTTATTTATAATTATGTGGAGGAGGAAGGCTATGACGGCAGAAAAGGATACAAGATCTGCTGACAGACGGAAAAGAGTACAGTTTTTAAAACGGCTCATTATACTTTCCCTGATTACCTCCATTTTGATACCCATTGTACTGTGTATTATTCTTTTCATCAGGATACAGAGCCTTGAAAAGCAGATTGAGGAACTAAAAGATCTGGTGACGGCGGAGCAGATGCAGATAAGCAGTGGTGCGGCTGTCATGGAGGAAAATGGAAGCCAGGGCTGTGAGATGGAACCCATAATCGCAGATGGAAGTGAAGAACGCGGGGAAGCCGTTGTCTCTGACATGGCAGCAGGCATGGAAGAGATGGGAGACTTAGAAGACTTAGAAGGTGCAGAAGAGCCGGTCCGAAAGGTCTATCTGACTTTTGATGACGGACCCAGTTCCTGTACGGACGAAATACTGGATATCCTGGCAGAATATGATGTGAAAGCCACCTTTTTTGTAGTCGGTAAAGAAGGAGAATGGGCGGAAGAAGCGTACAGGCGTATTGTGGAAGAGGGTCACACTCTGGGAATGCACTCTTATACCCATGAGTACAGTACGATATATGCATCGGTGGATGCCTATGCCGAGGATTTAAGTGCATTGCAGGAGTACTTATATGAGGTTACGGGTATCTCATGTAAATATGTCAGGTTTCCAGGAGGCAGCTCTAACAAGGTAAGTAAGACAGATATGAAGGAACTTATTGCTTACCTGAATGAAGCGGGTTATGTATATTATGATTGGAATGTTTCTTCCCAGGATGCTTCCAACAGGGAGCTCAGTGTCGAAGAGATTGTAGATAACTGTATGGAAGGGCTTGAAAAGCATGATAATGCTGTTATTTTGATGCATGATGCGGCCGGAAGGCATACGACGGTAGAAGCATTGCCGATTCTGATTGAAACGATACAGGCTATGGAAAACACGGAGCTGTTGCCTATTACAGACGATACAGTACCGGTTCAGCATATTACAATAACACAACAAGAAGAAACGGAGGATTAAGAGAATGGGTTTTTTCTCGGATTTGAAAGAGGACCTGTCCCAGGCGGTAAATGAATTGATGCCGGAGGAAGAGGAGAAGCTGGAGCAGGCAGAGCAGCCGGCAGCAGATGTTCCTGTGGTGGAGGCACCCCTGGAGGAAAGTGCTGCAAAAGAGAATATGGAGGCCGGTACGGAAGCCGACATGGCGCAGCTTGATGCATTGCTTGATCGGGTGGACTCTATTGTAGTTCCGGAGGATATGAGCATTTCCAAGACAGAAGAAGAACCGGTGGCTGATTTGGAGGAGAGCATCAGAGAAGTCTTTGGCGAAAAGAAAGAAGAAATAAAAGGGGAAGAAAAGAAGATGGATGTACAGACAAAGAGTGCAGTGGATGAAACGGCTATTATTACAGCAGGTATGACGATTACCGGAGATATTTCTTCCGAAGGGTCTCTGGAACTGATTGGTACGGTAAACGGTAATATCGATATACTTGGTAAGCTGAACATAACAGGTTCCATAACCGGTAATTCCAAGGCCGCAGAAATTTTTGCGGATAATGCCAAGATTACAGGCGAAGTTGTAAGCGAGGGAGCAGTTAAGATTGGACAGAGCACGGTTATCATCGGTAACATTTCAGCGAAAAGTGCGGTGATTGCAGGCGCTGTAAAGGGTGATATCGATGTACATGGACCGGTAGTGCTGGATACATCTGCTATTGTCATGGGCAATATCAAGTCCAAAGCTGTACAGATCAACAACGGTGCTGTTATCGAAGGTATGTGTTCACAGTGTTATGCAGATGTAAATCCCACATCTTTCTTCGAGGATTATAAAAAGGGAAAAAATAAATAAGTGAGGAGTTCATTTCATGCGTAGGATTTTATTGAAGTTGAGCGGAGAGGCGCTGGCAGGCGAAAAGCACACAGGCTTTGATGAGGAAACGGTAAGAGGAGTTGCCCTGCAGGTGAAGCAGCTTGTGGACGATGGCTATGAGGTAGGTATCGTGACAGGTGGCGGCAATTTCTGGCGTGGCCGTTCCAGCGAGAACATTGACAGGACGAAGGCTGATCAGATCGGGATGCTGGCTACGGTTATGAACTGTATCTATGTGTCGGAAATATTCCGTTCTGTTGGCATGATGACAAGCGTCCTGACGCCTTTTGAATGTGGTTCTTTTACAAAGCTTTTTTCCAAGGACAGGGCCAATAAGTATTTTGCAAAGGGTATGGTGGTATTCTTTGCAGGAGGTACCGGACATCCCTACTTTTCTACGGATACCGGCGTAGTGCTGCGGGCAGTCGAGGTGGAGGCTGATGTAATCTTGCTGGCGAAATCAATCGACGGCGTCTATGATGCGGATCCGGCGAAGGTACCTACAGCGAAGAAATATGATGAAATTTCCATTGATGAGGTAATTGCCAAGAACCTGCAGGTGGTGGATATGACAGCTTCCATCCTTGCGAGAGATAACAAGATGCCCATGTGGGTATTTGGATTGAACGAAGAAAACAGTATCGTGAATGCGGTAAAGGGTAACTTCAAAGGGACAAAAGTAACAGTATAAACAGGAGGCGGACGATGGACGAGAGAATTAGTGTATACGATGAGAAAATGAAGAAAACATATGAATATCTGGAGGCAGACTATGCGGCAATCCGTGCAGGACGTGCCAATCCTCATGTGCTGGATAAATTGAAAGTGGACTATTATGGAACACCTACTCCCATTCAGCAGGTAGGCAATATCACCGTTCCGGAAGCAAGAATCATTCAGATTGCACCTTGGGAGAAGACTCTGGTCAAAGCAATTGAAAAGGCCATTTTGGCTTCCGATATCGGTATCACACCTTCCAATGACGGTTCCATTATCAGGCTGGTATTCCCGGAACTGACGGAGGAAAGAAGAAAGGATCTTGTAAAAGAGGTTAAGAAGAAAGGCGAGGATGCCAAGGTTGCTATCCGCAATATCCGCAGGGATGGCAATGATGCATTCAAGAAGCTGGCAAAGACGGATATCTCTGAGGATGAGATCAAGCAGTTAGAGGATAACCTGCAGAAACAGACAGATAAGTATATCAAGGATGTGGATGCTTTGATTGAAAAGAAATCCAAAGAAATCATGACGGTATAATTTTTGCTTTGTAAAAAGGGGCGGGTCCTTGGACCTGCCCTTCAGTCGATTAGAGTGTGAGAAGGATTGCCGCCTTTGGCGGCATGCAAAGGGTGAACAGCAATGGACGGATTAAAGATGCCGAATCATGTAGCCATTATTCTGGACGGTAACGGAAGATGGGCAAAAGCAAAGGGAATGCCCCGCAATTATGGGCATGTGCAGGGAGCGAAAACGGTAGAGGTGATTTGTGAGGAAGCATATAAAATGGGGATACAATATCTGACCGTATATGCTTTTTCCACAGAAAACTGGAACCGCCCCGCAGACGAAGTGGATGCGCTGATGAAGCTGTTGCGTAATTATATGAAGACCTGTCTTAAGACTGCGGAAAAGAACCGTATGTGCGTCAGGGTCATTGGGGACAAGACCCGTCTGGATGAGGATATCCGGACGAGAATTGCAGAGCTGGAGGAAGCTACAAAGGACAACGATGGTCTGCATTTTACGATTGCCATAAACTATGGCGGCAGGGATGAAATCCGCCGCTGTATGAAAAAGCTGGGTGAGCGAATCAAAGCAGGGGAACTGGCACCGGAGGATATTACGGAGGAACTGATCGGTCAGACACTGGATACCGGAGGCCTGCCGGAGCCGGATCTGCTGATACGCACCTGCAATGAGCAGAGAATCTCCAATTTCCTGTTGTGGCAGTTAGCCTATACGGAGTTTTATTTTACGCCGGTTCCATGGCCGGATTTCACAAAAGAAGAATTGATAAAAGCTGTCGAGGCATATAATAAAAGGGACAGAAGATACGGCCTTGTAAAGGAGGAGTAGGTATGTTTGCGACCAGATTTTTCAGCAGCGTCGTGTTAATAGTGATTGCACTGGTGACGCTGATACTGGGAGGACCACTGTTAGCTGCGGTTATTTTTCTCATATCCATGATTGGCTATATGGAGCTTTGCAAAGCTACAGGGGTTCATACTGACAAGAAACTGAACGGATTGGAGATAGTGGGACTGCTTGGTATAATCGCCTATTATGCGGTGGCATTCTTTGCAGACAGCGAGCTTTTGCTGTTTATGACCGCTATTGGGGCATTCATGGGGTGCATGTGCGTCTATGTGGTAACCTTTCCCAAATACCGCTCCGAGCAGGTCATGGCGAATTTCTTTAACTTTGTATATGCGCCTGTGATGCTGTCCTTTATTTATCTGACCAGGTGCCTGCATTATGGGGAATATATTGTGTGGCTGATTTTAATCAGTTCCTGGGGATGCGATACCTGCGCTTATCTGGTAGGCATCTGCATTGGTAAAAAGAAGATTTTCCCTATCTTAAGTCCTAAGAAATCCCTGGAAGGCTGTATCGGAGGCGTGATAGGAGCAGGCCTGCTGGGTGCCCTGTACAGCATCGTATTGGTAGAAAATGTGATTGCGGACCAGGCGGTTACATTGATTGTGGTGTTTATCTGCATGGTGGGTGCTGTGATGAGCCAGGTAGGCGATCTGGCGGCATCTGCGATTAAGAGAAACCATGATATCAAGGATTACGGCAAGCTGATTCCGGGGCATGGTGGGATTATGGACCGGTTTGACAGCGTGATTGTGACAGCACCGATGATTTTCTTTTTGACGGCATTATTGATTAAGTAAAGAGGTGTACCATGAAGAAGATAGCAATACTGGGTTCTACCGGTTCTATCGGCACCCAGACTTTGGAAATAGTAAGAGCGAATACAGATTTGCAGGTGGTGGCGTTGGCTGCCGGCAGCAATGTAGATCTGATGGAAAAGCAGGTTCGGGAGTTTAAACCGCTTCTTGCCGTGATGTGGAGCAAGGAGGCGGCAGCAGACTTAAAAGTGCGGATCGCAGATACTAAGACGAAGGTATCGGATGGCATGGAAGGTCTGTTGGAAGTCGCTGTCATGCCGGAGGCGGAGGTATTGGTTACGGCAATTGTGGGCATGATTGGAATAAGGCCTACCATTGCAGCAATAGAGGCAGGTAAGACCATTGCTCTGGCCAATAAGGAGACTTTGGTGTGTGCGGGACATATTATCATGCCGCTTGCAAAGGAAAAAGGGGTATCCATTTTACCGGTTGACAGCGAGCACAGCGCTATTTTCCAATCCATGAACGGAGAACCGAAGAACCGCATCGCAAAGATTCTGCTGACGGCTTCAGGAGGTCCCTTCAGAGGCAGAACCAGGGAAGAACTGCAAGCTATCCGACCCCAGGATGCCTTGAAGCACCCTAATTGGACCATGGGCCGGAAGATTACCATCGATTCCTCTACCCTGGTCAATAAGGGGCTGGAGGTTATAGAAGCAAAATGGCTCTTTGATGTGGACTTTTCCCAAATTCAGGTGGTGGTACATCCCCAGAGCGTGATTCATTCCATGGTGGAATATGTGGATGGCGGCATTATGGCACAGCTTGGGGCGCCGGATATGAAGCTGCCTATTCAGTATGCTTTGTTCTATCCTGACAGGCGTCCTATGGAAGGAAAACGTCTGGATTTCTATACACTTTCACAGATTACCTTTGAAAAGCCGGATACGGAGACCTTCAAAGGGCTGAAGCTGGCCTATCGGGCAGGAGAGATTGGCGGCAATTTGCCAACCGTGTTCAATGCGGCCAACGAAAAGGCAGTCAGTCTGTTTTTGCAGGAGAAGATTTCCTATCTGCAGATTGCTGATATCATTGAGGCATGTATGGAGCAGGCAGCGATAATTGCGAATCCTAATGTGGAAGAGATTTTACAGACGGAGGAAGCAACTTATCAGTATATAGCGGCTCATTTCTAATTCTTCCGGGGCGGGTAATCAGAGAAAACAGAGAGGTTAGAGTAAGCGTAAATATGATGACTGTAATTTTATTTATACTAATATTTGGGGTGGTGGTATTATCCCATGAATTCGGACATTTCATTTTGGCGAAGATGAATGGGATACATGTAGTGGAATTTTCTGTGGGTATGGGTCCCACTCTTTGCTCCTTCACCAAGAAGGAAACCCGTTATGCTATCAAGCTTCTTCCCATCGGCGGCGCCTGCATGTTTGAGGGGGAAGACGGTCTGGAGACGGAAAACGGCGGAGGCGAGGGCTCTTTTTTGAAGGCAAATGTCTGGGCAAGAATTGCGACGGTGGCAGCAGGGCCGATATTTAACTTTATCCTTGCCTTTATCGTGGCTGTAATCATCGTGTCACTTTCTCCTACGGATACGACGCTTTTATCAGGTGTGGCTGAAGGAAGTCCTGCCCAGGAGGCCGGTCTTATGGAAGGGGATGAAATCATCAGCATTGACGGTGAGAAAACCCATGTGTACAGGGATGTCTATCTGATGACTTACCTCAATAAAGGGGAACCCATGCAGGTAACCTTTGAGAGAGATGGCGTAAGACAGACAGTCGAGATTACACCGGAATACAGTGAAGAGAGTGCCAGATATCTTCTGGGTGTTTACTTTGGTAATTATGAACAGGCAAAGGGACTGGCGGTGTTCAGGGATGCCTGGTATGAGATCCGCTATAATGTGCGTGCTACCTATAAAAGCCTGGGATTGCTTATCACGGGGCAGTTTAACCGGCAGGACGTGGCCGGACCGGTGGGCATCGCTGTCAATGTAGTGGGAAAGACCTATGAAACAGCCAAGGATTACGGCGTAACATCGGTAGTACTGAGCATGATGAATATAGTACTGATATTGTCTGTCAATCTCGGTATCCTGAACCTGTTGCCGATACCGGCGTTAGATGGAGGCAGGCTGGTATTTTTACTGATTGAGGTCGTGAGAGGAAAGCCGGTTCCGCCTGAGAAGGAAGGTATCGTACATTTTATCGGTCTGGTATTTTTCATGATTTTGATGGTAGTCGTGTTGTTTAACGATTTGGCCAATATATTTGGTGGCTGAGACAGAGGATAGAGGGCATTCCGAAAGTGTGAAGGGGAAGCCGGAGATACGAAAATGGAGAAAGAAATATATATACAGCCGGAGGCGGCAAAGAAAAAAATGAAAGCTGCGCAGGATATTGCGCAGACTGTTTATCTGTACGGGGCTACCGGGTATGGTAAGAGTGTTTTCGTAAAAAACTATTTAAAGCACAGGAGATACCTTTATCTCAATGCCGGAACTGTGCCTGCATCGGAACTTTTGATACCATCGGAAGAAGAGAAAATGAATGGTATCAAAAAGGAGAGCAGTAAGAAAATCGTTGTCATTGATGATGTGAATCTTGCTGATACGGAGAGTGTTCGTGAAGGAATTTTAGAACTGACGCAGAGGAAGGATATCTGGCTTATTCTGGTGGGAAGATGCAAGTGTCCTTCCTGGCTTTTAGCTGCCAAATTAAAACATTATCCCTTCATGGTCATTGAAGAAAATGATCTTATATTCAGCAGGGAAATGATAGAACGCTATTTGTCGGAGAGCGGTATTTCGGTGAATGAGGATACGCTGTGCGGTGTGGAAGAGGCAACGAGAGGCCATGGGATGAGCGTGCAGATTGTGGCTGAAATCCTGCAGGACGGCAGGCCTTTTTCCGAGGAGACCATAAAGCAGCTGCAGAAAACTCTGTGGGACTATCTGGATTATCATGTGTATGATCAGTGGGATGCGGATTTACTGGAATTTACCATACAGATGAGTATCGTGGACAGCTTTACCGTGCCCATGGCAGAGCATATTACCGGCAGGACGGATGTACTGTATCTGATACAGAAGGCGGAAGAAACCGGAAACTTTTTACGGGAAAAGGAAGGAATTTACACCTTTGATTTAGCCATGCTGCGCGGCATGAGAAGAAGACTTATGACGCGGTATACCAAGGAGCAGAGGGATGAACTCTATTACAACGCAGGACTTTACTATGAACAGACCGGGCAGGTGACGGAAGCTCTCAAAATGTATGAGACCTGTGGCAATGAGAACCGCATCGGTATGATACTTACAGAGAATGCAAGGAAAAATCCCGGCAGCGGTTATCTGTACGAACTGCGGCATTATTACCTTACCCTGCCGGAAGAGAACATCCAAAACAGTATCGAGATGACTGCGGGCATGTGTATGCTGCAGTCTATTTTGATGAATAAGGAAGAAAGCGAACGCTGGTATGAGATTTTAAAGTTACAGGAAAAGATGAGGACAGGCAATGAAAAGAAGGCGGTCAGAAGCTGGCTGGCCTATCTGGATATCGCACTGCCCCACCGGGGGAGTGACAATCTCATCGAGCTGATGAAAAATGCTTTTATCCTGCTGACGAACAGGCAGCTTTCATTGCCGGAATTTAGCGTTACCAGCAATCTGCCGTCACAAATGAACGGCGGAAAGGATTTCTGCGAATGGAGCAGAAGAGACAGGGAGTTAGCGGCTACTATCGGAAAAACGGTGTCCGTTGTTCTGGGAAAATACGGCAAAGGTTTTGTAGATAATGCTCTTGCGGAAAGCTTTTTTGAAAAAGGAGCAGACAGTTATGAAGTCATATCCCTGGCAACGAAGGGGCGGATGCGGGCTGAGGCAGGAGGCAAGTTAGAGCAATGCTTTGTATCCGAGGCAATCTTAGCCCGGGTACATGTCATCAATGGTCATATTGCAGAAGCGACAGAGTTGATGCAGCATTTTCGTAATACGGCAGTGCGGGAGGGCGCGCAAAAGCTGCTTTCCAACATAGATACTTTTTTGTGCCGGCTTTTCCTGTATCAGGATGAAAGGGCAAAAATTTCGGAATGGCTGGAAACAGCGCCCAAAGAGGATGAAGAATTTGTTACCTTTGACCGCTATCGCTATCTGACAAAGGTAAGGTGCTATCTGCTGCATGGCAGGTATGACAGGGCCCAGAGCCTGTTAGAGAGACTGCTCTGCTATGCGGAGATGATGGACAGGCCCTTTATTCGTATGGAATCCAATCTGTTGTTAAGCATTGTCCTGTATCGTAAGGGAGATGCAAACTGGAAGGATGTGTTTTCAGAGGCTTTGGCAGAAACGGAAGACTATCATTTCGTGCGGCTGATTTCCAGAGAAGGTGCCGCTGTCTGGGAACTGTTAAAAGCGGCAGACTATAAAGCGGAGGATGCGCAGGATGAGGAGAAAAGGCTTTTCAGAAAGCAGGTGCTTGCAGAGACAGAGCAGATGGCGCTTGCTTATCCGGCTTACCTGAAGCTGTGGGGAGGGTCGGAAGAAGCCCTGTCGGAGAATGCCGTAAAGATTCTGCGGTTGTTTGCAGACGGCAAGACCAATGCGCAGATTGCCGCGCTTTTGTGTATCAATGAGAATACAGTCAAATATCACTGCAAGCAGACCTATAAAAAGCTGGGTGTGAGTGGGAGAGCGGAAGCAGTGATAGAGGCAAAGAAGAGAAAAATCATTTAAAAAGAATACATAAATTGACCCAAGACTACCCTTTTGGGTAGTTCCTCTTTGAAAAATCCTTCTGTATAATGTATATAAATGTGTACAAGGGGATTTAGGTGATGAAAGAGGGAATGAAGGGACCCAAAGAGGGAATGAAGGGACCCAAACAGGGAAAAAACCGTCAGATGTACATCTGCCCAGGCAAAGATACGTGCATCAGACGGTTTTTTGCGCTCTTTTTTCCCTGTGCGGGGGTATTTGCTCTGACCCTTGCAGTCCTGGCAGGCCTGCTGGTACTCACTTCCTGTATCCCGAATGAAAGCATAAAGGAGCGGCTGCTTGACAGTGCGCTTTCCTACCAGCAACAGGAACCCTATGTTTTTGGGGAAAACGGCAGGTTTAACGGAATTACCGACAACTATGCGGACGCTATTCTGCTGAATGTGCTGTGGAACATCAGGAGTGATGA
>JBJFCM010000251.1:19921-27856 GCA_051888955.1 Lachnospiraceae bacterium
ACAACTATGCGGACGCTATTCTGCTGAATGTGCTGTGGAACATCAGGAGTGATGACCCGGTCAGGTCAGTGTTGGACATCCAATATTACGACGATGAGGAGTACGGAGAGAACTGGGCGTGGTGCTCTATGTCCGGTATCTTGCATTGAGCAACCATTCTTATCTCCATGAATTTTTTACCTACAGGGCGCAGGCAGCCACGATACTGGCCATGCTTGCAGCACTCTGGTTCCAACTGGACAAAAGCCTTCTGCCCTTTACAAAGGGCAGGAAGAGGACCGGGTAGAAAAAAAGAGGAAAATGAGTATGGACGAGTTTGAATTTACGATACTGATGCCCTGTCTGGATGAGGAGAGAACCCTTGGCGGCTGTATCGAGGAGGCCGGACGTTATATTTCGGAAAGACATCTGTCTGCGGAAATTCTGGTGGCGGATAACGGCAGCAGCGATTCCTCGGCGCAGATTGCAAAAGAAAAAGGCGTCAGAGTGGTGGAGATAGAAAAGAAGGGCTATGGCAACGCACTGCTTGGTGGTATCAAAGAAGCAAAAGGAACCTATGTCATCATGGCAGACTGTGACGGCAACTATGATTTTTATCATCTGGACGACTTTGTGGAAAAGCTGCGCATGGGTTATCCTTTAGTGGTAGGTAACCGTTTTTTAGGCGGTATGGAAAAGGGTGCCATGCCCTTTAGCAACAGAGTTTTCGGGGTACCGTTGCTGTCCTATATAGGGAGATGCCGGTATGGCACCTTTTTGGGAGATTTTCACTGCGGCCTGCGCGGGGTGCTGCGTCAAAAGGCCCTGGATATGGATTTTGGATGTGAAGGCATGGAATTTGCAACGGAAATGATAGCGGGCTTTGTACAGGCGGGATATCCGGTGGCGGAGGTACCGGTGCATTTAAGAAAGGACGGCAGGCAGGGCCGGTCCCACCTACGCAGCATTCCGGACGGTTTCAGACATCTGCGGTTCCTGCTTTTTGGCAGATAATGGGATAATATAAGCCAAGGTGCCTGTGGAAGCTCCGAAGACTGGAGAAGAAACGAATATATTCTTCTGGGTTATCATTATGGCCTCAGTTGGAGTAGAAGCAGTTCTTCTATGTAAGAGAAAACAGGTATTCAAAAAGAAATAAGAAGAAAGACATAAGCTGTGATGTTTAAGAGACGGGTGGCGAAAGCCACCCGTTTTGCACTTTCTGTTTTTTACTTCATAAGAATATTGCTTGCTATTCCAGACGGATGCTTTTATAATGCTCTATATAGAATCTTTATTCTTTTTTCTTTGTCATTCATGCGGTTTCCGCAATCAATCAGTTTACAGTGATAAAAGGGGGCGCTTTGTTTGGAAAAAACAGGGGATAGGTATCAAATATTGAAATTGCTGGGTAGTGGTACAACAGCGCAGGTTTTTCTGGTATGGGACGGACTGCTGTGCAGGAAGGCTGTCATAAAGGCAGGACAGGAGAAGACGTTGCTTTTGCAGGAAGCAAAGTATCTTTCCATGCTTGCAGGTCCCTATTTCCCGGCACTCTACGATTACTGGGAGGAAGGGCCGGGCAGTATGCTGCTACTGGAATACATAGAGGGAGAAAATCTGAAACAGCGTCTGAACAGGATTGGCCGGTATACGGAGGATGAGGTGCTCAGGATTGCCTGTATGGTGGCGGAGGCAGTAGATGGCATCCATCATGGCAGGATACCCTGCCTATATGGAGATATTAAGCCGGAAAATATCATGATGCAGAAGGATGGCAGGATAAGGCTGGTGGATTTCGGAACGGTGTGTCCGCTTGCAGGAGAAGTAGGCGGCAGGCAGCAAAGTGCCCGGAAAGAAATAAAGCGTGGAGGAACCCCGCTGTATGCAGCACCGGATATGTGGCAGGGAAAGCCTGATATCCGGAGCGATGTTTATGCTTTGGGGAGACTGATGCAGACACTTTTGGATGCAGATACGGGGAGAACGGTAAGCAGTGAGATGGAAAGGCTGATAGAGCGCTGTATCCCCAGGCAGAGAGAAAAACGGTATCAGAACATGGGGGAATTCTTAAAAGATGCGGCAGCAGTGTGGAAAAGGTAAAATGCTTGTAAAAGAAGGAAACATGCCAATTATAAACTTGCGACAGCTTATAAAATGCGATAAGATAGTAAAGATAACAGTTACAAAGGAGTAGTTTTCATGATTTGTAAGTTCTGTAACGGAGAATATCCGTCGGATGTACCGGTATGCCCCTACTGTGGCACAGAAAATGAGGAAGTGGCAGACCGGCGCAAGAAAGAAATTCTGACCGGCTATGATAAGGAAGAAAGGGATATCAGAAAACAGGCAGAAGAGTTTCCCAAGAAGGCAGCCCATAAATTGACAAAGTATATTCTTATGGGGATAGCCGGTGTACTGGCAGCCGGTATCGTGATAGCGTTGATTTCCATTTTGGTGGGAAAGCTGTCTGTCAATCTTTCCTATAAAAATGAGCAGGCCCATCTTGAAAAACTGGAGGAACTGTATCAGGCCGGGGATTATGCTGCCATCAAAACATATCTTCGCAAGCACGACCTCTGGAGCAGGGATTTTGAAAAGTATTCCCAGGTGGCAGAGGCCTACGAAAAATATGTACATATGGAAGAGGCGGCCGAAGAGATAGAAGAGATTATTTCAGAGGGTGTTATGACATATGAAGAAAAGGTTGAGCTATGCAGCTACTGGATGGAGAATATTCTGGAATATGCTGCGAAGGTGCTACATACCTGTGACGAGTATGCCAACGACAAGATTTTTTTGCAAAACGAAGAGGAACTGCAGGCACTTTATGACAGGTGTACGGCATATCTGAAGGAATTTGGGCTTTCAGCGGAGGACATCGAGCTGTTGCGAAATTGGGACGGCGAATCGGACTTAGAGGAACAGATGCGCACGCTGCAGGAGTATTTCTTTGAAAATGCCGGATAAAGCCGGCAATGATGAAAAGGGATAGGAGTTATTTATGAAATGTCCATATTGCGGTGGGGAGGTTCCCTCACAAAGTGTAAATTGTCCTTATTGCGGCAATAGTAATCCTGAGGGAGTGGCTTTTCAGGAGGAAGTACAGAAGAAAATCGAAAGGAACAGGCTGCTTAAGCCCTTTTTGATAAAGCAGAAGACACCTGAACTGGTACAGAAGATGCTGACCAGGATAGCCTTTATCTTGATAGGGGTCAATGTTTTGCTGTTTGCATTTTCTATCGGTCTGTATGTCTGGGGAGACAGGGAAGAAACCCGTATTCCTCAAAAAGGTTCCTATGCGGAGCAATATTATTCTGTATTTATGGAAGCAGATGATTACTATTTCTCCAGTTTTGTGGGGGAAGAGATGAACAAAATAATTGACATGCTGGAGAATGGAGAGAAGCCTGACCATGACGATATTTCTTATCTGGTAAGCGATGCCTGTAAGCTGCTGGCAGATGCACAGAAGGAGCCGGAGGAGTACAGACAGGAGGTAATGCTTACCCTGCAGGCTTTTTTCAGGGGGTATTTAGGGCTTTCCGAAGAAGAGGCAGCTTTTTTAGAGCCGGGGGAGGATGGCACCTATGACAGATTCCCGGATACTGAAAAAGTAGAGACCATTGTATCCGGTATTGAAAACAGATTGCAGGAGGTGCTGCCATGATGGGATTAGTGATTTTTCTGGCAGCAGTAGCCGCCTTTTATATCTATATTTACAGACCCTGGAGTTATATGAAGAAGTTCACCTTTAAGGTGGTCGGTATTTACCTGCTCTTAGGCGTAACGGCTTTGATGGTTTATGCCGCAGTATGGACCGTTTCAGAGGTACGGGAAACAGAGCAGGAAAAAATGTTAAACAGCCGGCTTTCCTGGGCACAGAATGCCGAACAAAGAGGTGATTATGCCGGGCTGGCAAATAACCTTTCCTGGGATAAGGACTATGAGGAAGAGTTTGAGTACCTGTGGGAAAGGTTACTGATGTATACCGGCAGCGACCGGTATCTGATATTTGAAGCGGCAGCAGATGCGGGATTAGGGGAAGTATATGAGGAAAGGGCTGTTTTCTATAAGGAGTTGCTGCAAGATCTGTGCGCCAATCCCAAGTATGATTCGAACATTCCGTACGGAGAGTACTATTTAGAGAAGGCGGGACTTGACACTTCGCAATAGGTTTTGACTTTCTGTATGAAAAATACTATAATATGATATATTTATCCCGAAAGAAGACGAAAGAGGTGCGGTCATGAAGAAACTGGAAGAGTATGTAAGAAGTATACCGGATTTCCCGGAAAAAGGAATTATTTTCAGAGATGTAACAAGCGTGTTGCAGGATGCGGACGGCCTTCAGCTGGCAATCGATACCATGCAGGAGAAGATAAAGGACTGGGATTATGACGTGGTAGTGGGCGCGGAGTCCAGAGGCTTTATTTTTGGCATGCCGATTGCCTATAATAATCACAAGCCTTTTGTATTGATTCGTAAAAAGGGAAAGTTGCCCTGTGAGACAGTTGAGAGAGAATATGATCTGGAATATGGGAAAGCTACGATTGAGATGCATAAGGATTCCATAAAACCGGGACAGAAGGTTTTAATCGTGGACGATCTGATTGCGACAGGCGGAACCACCGAGGCAATGGTCAAGCTGATAGAGTCTTTGGGAGGCGAAGTGGCAGGCCTGGTATTTTTGATGGAGCTTGCCGGATTAAAGGGAAGGGAACGCCTTAAGGGATACCGTATGGAATCTGCAATTATTTACGAAGGTAAATAAATTTTTCTAAATGGAAATCAAAAACGAATACCTGCATAAGGATATGATGACAGATGACAGAAGAAAAAGACGAAATTGTTCTGGATGATGGTAAGATAACCGGATTAAAAGAATTTATGGCGCCGGATGAATTATATCAGGTGCTAGTTAAGCGTGTGCAAAAATACCATCCGTCCGATGATATTTCCCTGATTGAAAAAGCATATAAGGTAGCGAGTGAGGCGCATAAGGACCAAAAGCGCAAGTCCGGAGAACCCTATATCATCCATCCGTTGCATGTGGCGATTATTCTGGCAGATTTGGAGATGGATAAAGAAACCATCGTTGCGGGGCTTTTGCATGATGTGGTAGAGGATACCATCATGACGGAGGAGCAGATTACGGAAGAGTTTGGTTCTGACGTGGCCCAGCTGGTGGATGGCGTTACCAAGCTGGAAAATATCCCCTTAAGCAGCGGCAGCGGTTCTGAGAGTGATGCCAGACTGGAGATGCAGGCGGAGAACCTGCGTAAGATGTTCCTGGCAATGGCAAAGGATATCCGCGTGATTATTATCAAACTGGCGGACCGTCTTCACAATATGCGTACCTTAAAGTATCAGAAGCCGGAGAGCCAGCAGAGAATTGCAAAAGAGACTATTGAGGTATATTCCCCTATTGCACAGAGGCTGGGTATTTCCAAGATTAAAGTGGAGCTGGATGATTTATCCTTAAAATATCTGGAGCCGGAGGCTTATTATGACCTGGTGGATAAGATTGCGGTCAGAAAGAGCGTCCGGGAAAAATACATTGCGGGCATTGTGGCAGAGGTGAGCGTCCACATTAAAAATGCGGGCATTAAAGCAGAGATTGACGGCCGTGTAAAGCACTTCTTCAGCATTTATAAAAAGATGAAGAACCAGAACAAGACGCTGGATCAGATTTATGATCTGTTTGCGGTCCGCATTATTGTGGATACGGTAAAGGACTGTTATGCGGCATTAGGTGTCATCCATGAAATGTATAAGCCCATACCGGGGCGTTTTAAGGACTATATTGCCATGCCAAAGGCCAATATGTACCAGTCCCTGCATACCACGGTCATCGGTTCTGCGGGACAGCCTTTTGAGGTGCAGATTCGTACCTTTGAAATGCACAAGGCGGCAGAATACGGTATTGCTGCCCATTGGAAATATAAAGAGGCATCCGATGGCAAAAAAGTAGAGAATCAGGAAGAAGAGAAGTTGACCTGGCTTCGCCAGATACTGGAGTGGCAGAGGGATACTTCTGATAACAGGGAGTTTATGAACCTGTTGAAGAACGATTTGGACCTGTTCTCCGACAACGTGTACTGTTTTACACCCAGCGGGGATGTGAAAAATCTGCCTGCCGGTTCCACGCCCATTGACTTTGCTTACAGCATCCACAGCGCAGTAGGAAATAAGATGGTGGGAGCCAGGGTGAACGGCAAGCTGGTAACGATTGACTATGAAATCAAGAATGGCGATCGGATTGAAATCATCACCTCACAGAATTCCAAGGGACCCAGCCGTGACTGGTTGAATATCGTCAAGAGCACGCAGGCCAAGAACAAAATCAATCAGTGGTTCAAAAATGAATTAAAGGAAGATAATATCTTAAAAGGCAAGGAGCTTCTGGCAAGCTATTGCAAGACTAAAAATATCAACCTTTCGGATCTGACTACGCCGGAATATATGGAGGCGATTCAGCGCAAGTATGGTTTTCAGGATTGGGATGCCGTGCTGGCAGCCATCGGTCATGGTGCCTTAAAAGAGGGCCAGATCATCAATAAGATGCTGGAATACTATGACCGTGATCATAAGAAGGAACTGACCAATGAAGAGGTCTTAGCTTCTATTGCGGAGAATGCGCAGATCAACAAACCTGTGGCGATGAAGTCCAAGAGTGGCATTATCGTAAAAGGTATTACAGATGTTTCTGTAAGGTTCTCCAAGTGCTGTTCACCGGTGCCCGGAGATGAAATCGTCGGCTTTGTTACCAGAGGACGTGGCATTTCCATCCACAGAACGGACTGTGTCAATGTCCTTAACCTGCCGGAGCTGGAGAGGGCAAGACTGATAGAGGCAGACTGGCAGGAGCCTGACAAGGGAGCGGATGGCGAGAAATATTTTGCGGAAATCGTCATCTACGCTACAAACAGAAATGGTCTGTTGGCAGATATTTCCAAGGCTCTTACGGAGAAAAATATCGATATTCTTTCCATGAATACGAGGACGAGCAAGCAGGGTATTGCCACCATGCAGACTTCCTTTGAAATCAGCAGCAGAGAAGAACTTAACAGGATTATCGATAAAATCAGAACGATTGACAATGTAATAGATATAGAAAGGACTACAGGCTGATGGCACAGTTAAAAATAGGACGCATGGTGTTGGGCAGCTATTCGACCAACTGTTATTTATTATACAGAGAGGGCGATGCCCGGATGATAGTGGCGGATCCGGCAGATAAGGGCGAGCAGATTTATCAGGCACTGACTGATAAAGGCTTTACGGTTGCAGGGATATTGCTGACTCATGGACATTTTGATCATATCTGGGGAGCAAACAGGCTCCGGGAGCTTTCCGGTGCCAAAATCTATGCACTGGACGCGGAACTGCCGCTGTGCGAGGATGCACAGATGAACGTTTCGGAATGGGCGGGCAGACCCTGCACGGTGACACCGGATATCCTGGTAAGGGATGGGGAAGAAATCACCATAGCGGATATGACCTGCAAGGTGCTTGCTACACCGGGGCATACGGCGGGAAGCTGTTGCTATTATTTTGAGGAGGCCGGTTTTTTAGTCTGCGGCGATACGATATTTTTAGAGTCGGTTGGACGGACCGATTTCCCCACCGGCAGCAGCGCAGCATTAGAGCAGTCTGTCCGGGAAAAGATTTTTACGCTGCCGGATGATGTGCAGCTCTATCCGGGACACGGAGACAGCACTACCGTGGAGCATGAGAAGCAGTATAATCCGTTTTTTTAGTATGAAAAAGAAAAGGAATTTTTAAGATGAAAGTCGCACCTGTAGTTTTTCATGGGTGCGATTTTTTGTTGCCTGAAAATCATATTTTTCTATTGACAATAGTGTGCGATACACAGTATAATACAATACACAGGAAATCTACAGAGGAAAGAGGGAGGATATGGGAGAAATAAATGAAATTATCCAGTCACTG
>JBJFCM010000252.1:0-5666 GCA_051888955.1 Lachnospiraceae bacterium
GCAGAGCTGATAAGGGAGGTGCATGAGATCATGGAACCGGCAGTAAAGCTACGGCGCGAGATTGTGGAGGAATTACGTGAGAACATAAAGGACTTGCAGGCAGACAATCAAGACCTGCAGAAGAGTAACAAGGACTTGCAGAAGAATAACAAGAACTTGCAGAAGAATAACAAGAACTTGCAGGAACGTAATAGAAGATTGCAGGATAAAAATGAGGATCTGGAGAAAGGACTGGCAAATCTTATCCGCAAATTTCAGACGGAAGGCAAGAGTCGAGGGGAGGTTGAGGAAGAACTGAGGAAACTTTTTTCCCTGACGGAGGCAGGTGCAGGGGATTATCTGAAAAAATACTGGAAAAATAATTAATTTGCTTTATTGATTTTATAAAACACATTGATTTTATCTCTATACTGCACTAAAATAATGCATAATGGTACAAAAATACCAGTAGTATATGTGCATAATAGCACGTGCATCCATGAACAGGATGTTTAGGCAATACATAAACGTTGAAGAACAAGGAGAACAGAATATGGATATCAAAGCGCAGATCAGTAAGATTGTAGATGAAATTACCAAGGACCAGTCATTGATGGAAGAGTTTCAGAAGAATCCGGTTAAAGTCGTAGAAAAGAAGCTGGGTGTAGACCTGCCGGATGATGTGGTGAATAAGGTAATTGAAGGTGTTAAGGCTAAAATTTCTGTTGACAAGCTTTCCGGTGCAGTCGATTCACTGAAGAAGCTGTTCTAAAGGTACAATTACAGGAGGAAAGTATATGAAACAGATAAAAGGAATAAAGCTGACACCGGCAAAATGTGCGGTAGATCTGGGAGATGGCAGCGAAAGAGGATTTTATGTAAACCAGGACTATATCCTGCAAAAGCTGCACAGACCCCATCGAGGTGTCAATCTGATGTATTGTTATTATCCTATGGACGAGACCTGGCCCAAGCGTGCCCAGGATGCCTATGCTGACAAGGAGGTTTCCTTTGCATGGGATTACCCCTATGACAATTATTTTCCGTATCTGGGAGGCATCGGCGGCAGCCGGGAGGGAGAGCCCTTTACCTGCATGCGGGATGTAAGAAAGCACGGACAGGATGTGGTATTGACTCTGACCTGCGACCCTCATGTGACGGATGAACAGATTATTGCGATTGCCAAGGACCTGAGGCCTTTTGGCAGAATGATGCTCCGAATGAACCACGAGGCTACCGGGGACTGGTTCTCCTTTAATAAGAGAGCTTCCTATGCGGAGGTTGCGGATTTCTTTGTACGCTTCCACAAGATATTAAAGGAATATGCGCCCAATGTGAAGACCATCCTTTGTATCGGCGGTGTGGAGGACGTGAATTCCCCCAAGATTACCAAGGAAGAGGAATTTGCAGAAGCAGTGCGCACCACGGATATCTGGTCCGTGGACAAATACATGGCGTTGAACTGGGGCTGGCCCTATGAAGTAGCAGAAAAGGACAATTCCCAGCATAAAAAAGAAGATGCTGCCTACGTTTATGATATGACGAAGAGGAGCTTTTATCGCTATAAGGAATTGAACGGCGGAGTGGCGAAGCCCATGCTCATGTCGGAGATGAATGCAGACGGTGATGTTACCGGACCCTTCGACCAGGTGAAAATGGTGCAGGAATTCTGCCAGATGATTAAAGAAGATCCGGACAGATGGTTCAGCGGCTTCACCTTCTATCAGTTCAGGGATGACGGCAGATTGGGCCTGGAGATTACTGACCCGAACAATCCGGAGGTGGGTGTGGAACAGCCGTTGCTTGCTGCTTACCGCGATATCATCCAGGATGATTTCTTTAAACCGGGCATGGAAGAGACAGGAGCAAAGGAGCTTCCTGTTACCCTGCGCTGGGGCGGCTCCGAGGATGCGGAAGGACTGAGCATTGACCTTGCGCTGGAAAGCAATCCGGTGTTTGCAGAGGCCAATTTCAACGGTTCCCTGGCCGAGGCCAATCTGATGATGGAGATTAACGGCAGATGGTTCTACAAGGCACCGGGCGTAACCTTTGTGGATTTCATGCCTGCATTCTTTGACCAGAAGCTGACAGGTCCCTGTACTGTCAAACTCAATATTTTTGCACCACCGGCTACCGGTGAAAACGATCCTTCCCAGGGCGATGACTGGATGGAGAATTACTACTATACCATAACGGAACTGCCGGATATCAGGCTGCGGTTTGAACCGATTATGTAAAAGGTAAGCCCAGGATTATAATATGAAAAGAAACGATCCCACTGCAAATTACGGCAGTGGGATTTTTTCTACTTGACATATTTTATCAATATGATATACTTTGAAAGTCAAACTATTATAAAATAAAATTATTTTAAATTCTAAAAATCAGGAGACGGAATGATAGGAGTAATTAAGGGAACCGGATCTTATGTACCGGAGAAAGCTATAGATAATAACGATCTGGCCATGATAATGGAAACCAATGACGAATGGATCAGAAAGCGGACCGGTATTGCCAGAAGGCACATTGCTATAGAGGATACCACTGTCACCATGGCGGTCAAGGCAGCCGAAAGAGCATTGGAAAATGCAGGCGTATCGGCCATGGAGATAGAGCTCATCCTGGTGTCCACCGTTTCCTCCAATGTGATTCTGCCCTCCACGGCCTGTGAAGTGCAGAAGGCTCTGGGTGCAGTGAACGCTACATGCTTTGATATCAATGCTGCCTGCACCGGCTTTTTGATGGCGCTGAATACCGCGCAGGCTTACATCTATGCCGGTATGGTAAAAAATGCGCTGATTATCGGAGCGGAGTGTCTTTCCAATATCGTGAACTGGGAGGACAGAGGAACGGCCATCCTTTTTGGAGATGGCGCCGGTGCTGCTGTGGTGACAGCAGCGGAAGGAGAATTCCCTAAACTGGTCATGCATTCCGACGGAAGCAAGGGAGATGTGTTGATGTGCCAGAACCGCTTTTTGAAAGCCAATCCCTGGGCAGAGAGCCGGATAGATCTGGCAGAAGGCTTCCCGGCGGATACTTATGTGCAGATGGATGGGCAGGAAGTATTCAAATTTGCGGTGCGTCAGGTATCCCAGTGTATCGAGGAGCTTCTTTCCGAATGCGGCAAAAAGCAGGAGGAGATCGATTATTTCATTTTACATCAGGCAAATGAAAGAATCGTAGAGGGCGTTGCCAGAAGGTTAAAGGCGGACATAGAGCGTTTTCCCATGAACCTTATGGAATACGGCAATACTTCCTCGGCCAGCATTCCGATTTTGTTAGACGAGCTCAACAGGAAGGGTACCTTGAAAAAAGGCATGAAAATCATTTTATCGGGCTTTGGCGCAGGGTTATCCTGGTGCGCCACCTATATGGAGTGGCAATAAAGGGTAATTACCGGGAATACCGGATTACATAAATAAACAAATCAATAAGTACAAAACAGTAAAAAGGAGATTAGGATTATGTTTGAAAAAATTCAGGAATTAATAGTAGAAAACCTGGGAGTAGACGCAGCAGAGGTTGTGGAGACTGCATCCTTTAAGGACGATTTACAGGCTGATTCCTTAGACCTGTATTCTTTGATGATGGCCTTCGAGGAAGAATTCGGCGTGGAAATTCCTGCAGAAGAGCTGGAGAATATCGTTACGGTAGGAGATGCTATCAAATATATCGAAGCACATCAGTAAAATATTTTGAGAGAAAGGGTTTGCGGCTATGAAGACAGAGGTAACCGAACTGTTAGGAATCGAATATCCCATTATTCAGGGCGGTATGGCATGGGTTGCTGATTACCACCTGGCAGCAGCCGTATCGGAAGCGGGCGGCTTGGGCATCATCGGAGCCGGAGGAGCGCCGGCCTCATGGGTACGGGAACAGATACAGGAAGCGAAGAAATTAACAAAGAAGCCTTTTGGTGTGAATCTGATGCTGATGAATCCGGAGGCAGATGAAATCGCACAGATTATCGCAGAGGAAAAGGTAAAGGTGGTTACTACCGGAGCCGGCAGCCCTGAGAAATATATGCAGATGTGGAAGGATGCCGGGGTCAAGGTGATCCCTGTAGTGGCTTCCGTGGCTCTGGCAAAGCGTATGGAGCGCTGCGGTGCGGATGCAGTAGTGGCAGAGGGTACGGAATCCGGCGGTCATATCGGCGAGTTGACTACTATGGTGCTGGTACCCCAGGTAGTGGATGCAGTGAACATTCCGGTCATTGCCGCAGGCGGTATCGCAGACGGAAGAGGAATCGCAGCAGCCTTTATGCTGGGAGCTAAGGCGGTTCAGATGGGAACCTGTTTTGTAACGGTAAAGGAATCCATCGTACATGAAAACTATAAGAATATGATCTTAAAAGCCAAGGACATTGACACAAGAGTCACCGGCAGAAGCACCGGCCATCCTGTGCGGGTTCTTCGGAATAAGCAGGCCAGGGAATACCTGAGGCTGGAAGCGGAAGGCGCAACCTTTGAAGAACTGGAAAAGCTTACGTTGGGCGGTCTGCGGAAAGCTGTCGTAGAGGGAGATGTAGAGAACGGCAGCGTTATGGCAGGGCAGATTGCCGGTCTGGTCAAGGAAACATATTCCTGTAAGGAGCTGATTGCGCATCTGGTAGAACAGACGGACCAACTGATGAAAGGAACGGGAATTTATGAGTAAGATTGCATTTATCTATCCCGGACAGGGTGCCCAGTGCTTTGGCATGGGTCAGGATTTTTATGAAAAGAGTAAATTGGCAAAAGAGCTTTTTGACCGGGCATCCGAATGGCTGCAGCTGGATATGAAGGCCCTGTGCTTTGCAGAAAATGACAGGCTGGATATCACAGAATACACCCAGGCAGCACTGGTTACCACCTGTCTGGCCATGACCAGAGTGGTGAGGGAAAAGGGACTTGTACCGGATGTGGCAGCAGGCTTAAGCCTTGGGGAATACTGTGCTATTGCCGTTGCCGGCGGTATGAGCGAGGAAGACGCAATCCGTACCGTGCGCAAGAGAGGCATTCTCATGCAGGAAGCTGTTCCTGTAGGCGTGGGTGCTATGGCGGCTGTGCTGGGCATGACAGGTGAGGACATCGAAGCGGCAATAGAAGGTATCGCAGGAGTATCCATTGCAAATTATAACTGCCCGGGACAGATTGTGATTACCGGACTGACCGGAGCGGTAGAGGAAGCTGCGGAAAAACTGAAGGAGGCAGGAGCCAAAAGAGTGATACCCTTAAAGGTCAGCGGCCCCTTCCATTCCGAAATGATGACATCGGCAGGAAATGTGCTGGGCGAGGTGCTGGAAACGGTGAAGCTTTCCCCTCTGCAAATTCCTTATGTGACCAATGTGACGGCAGAATACGTGACCGATATCGGGAAGACCAGACAGCTTTTGGCAAAGCAGGTAGCAAGCAGCGTCCGTTGGGAGCAGAGTATCAGGAACATGTTATCAGACGGCGTGGATACCTTTGTAGAAATCGGACCCGGAAAGACGTTGGCTGGTTTTATGAAGAAAATCAACAAGGATGTGAACATGTATAACATCAGCACATTCGAGGACGTGGAAAAGGTAGCAGAGCAGATTGCCGCACAGAGCGTGTGATTTCGACGGGCAGACACGTACGAAAGGCAATGGCATCAGAGCAAAAAAGGAGAAGGGTATGTTAGAGGGAAAAGTAGCAGTGATAACCGGTGCCTCCAGAGGAATC
>JBJFCM010000253.1:0-5565 GCA_051888955.1 Lachnospiraceae bacterium
AACAGCCCCTACAATAATCGGCAGAAAAATCATAACCGGAATCATAATCAAAGATACCGCACCACCGGATACCTTTCTTGCAACAAAAGCGTTCACTGTAAAAAATACCGCAATCCCCACAATATCATCCAACACCGCCATGGGAAGCAGGGTATCTGTGACCGGCCCCTTCGTATGGAACTCACTGACAATGGATAGCGCCGGAGCCGGTGCTGTTGCCAAGGCAATACCGCCAAATACAAAAGCCAGATAAACCGGAATACCCATACATTGAAAAACAATTCCGAATACCAGTGATACAAAGGCAAAGGTGCCCAGGGACTGCGTCAGAGTCGTGACCATCAGTGCCTTTCCGTAATTCTTAATTCTCCTCCAGACAAGCTCTGTCCCCAACATCAGTCCAAAAGCACATTGCATCCACATAATGATTGCCTTGTACCATGTCGTATCCAGCACTTCCTGTGGAAGCAGATTTATGGCATTAGGTCCCAGTATCATTCCTGCAATCAGCCATCCAAGAATTGCAGGCAGTTTCAGTTTACTAACAGCTTTTCCTGCCAGAAAAGCGATGAAAAGTGCAGCAATCCAATATAATATATTTAACAGCATAGCCCATTACCTCCTTTTTGCTATCCCATAAAGCATCAAATCCAGAATTTTTTGTATTTTCCTCTCATGCAAAGCCAATTGCTCCCGGGGAGACATTTCGCTGTTTAATTCATTCTTGAAATCGAGATTATACACCTTCTGTATTTCCAAATAATAGTTCAGGGCCTCTTCCTCCGATACATCGTCTCTAAGTTCATGCCTGGTAAGCTCTTTTTGAAATATCTCTCTGTTCAATCCATCCAATTCTGCATATATCATTTTAATCTGCTTTGTCAGATGCCTGGGTGGACGTGTTCGCGTCTCTAAAAAGATATACGCTTCCATTTCATGTTCCCGGAAAAATTTTGTCCGGGCACTCATATAAGCCACAAAACCCTCTTCGCCCCTGCTCTCTCTTACATACCGGAGCAACTCTTCACAGCTTTTTCTCACGCATTCCAGATATAATTCGTCCTTATCTTTAAAATTATGATAAACAAGGCCTTTATTTATTCCCGTTTTACAAATGTTATTAATTGAGCCGTCCGCATACCCATTTGTTCCAAATTCCTGCATGGCTGCGGCAAAAATCTTGTTTTTTGTAATTTCTGTTTTTTCTTCTTTTCTCACCGCGTCTCCTCCATAAACAAAAATTGACCTTGCAGTCAATAATATACCTAATTGACTGCAAAGTCAAGAATTGGGGCAGCACACAAGCTTATCTACATATCTATCAGCGCTAATGCCGCTTCATCTGCCACCACAGTTATGTCATTATGCAGTTGCAGGACAGATGCAGGGACTGCAGGCGTAATCGGACCAAAGAAGGCCGTTTTCACGATTTCTGCCTTATCACTGCCTGACACTACCACCAGAATCTTCTGCGCTGACATAATGCTTTTGATTCCCATCGTATATGCCTGTCTGGGCACATCCTTTTCATCTGCAAAAAACCTCATGTTCGCTTTAATCGTTTGTTTAGACAGGTTAACACAATAGGTTTCCTTTTCAAAAGCTATCCCCGGCTCATTAAACCCAATATGCCCATTATGTCCCAATCCCAAAAGCTGCAGGTCTGCCTTTCCCAGTGTATGAAGAATATGGTCATACTTTTTGCAGGCCACGGCGCTATCCGTCTCCATTCCATCCGGAAGATATGTATTTTCTTTGTTAATATTCACTTTATCAAACAACTTCTCATTCATAAAATAGTAATAGCTGTGTATATCCTCTTTGGGAATACCTTTATACTCATCCAGATTAATCGTTTTCACCTGTGAAAAATCCAAATCACCCTTTTCATACCACGCAACCAACTGCTCATAGGCTCCAATCGGGGTGGAACCGGTAGCAAGTCCCAGCACACAGTTTGGTTTCATGATGATTTGCGCTGAAATGATATTTGCTGCCTTTCGGCTCATATCATTATAATCTTTTGCTCTTATTATTTTCATAAAAATACCTTTCCTTTTCATGTCTTCATCTACTGTTGCAACCGAATCTGATGATCCGCTAATTCCTGTCCAAGGGTTTCAAGACCCCAAAAATAAAATTCCCTACTGTCGGATATCAGTGTAAACTCCGGCATTCTATTTAGCGGAAGGCATTTCTGACATGCCTTATCAATCAGCTCGACCATAGTCTTTGTCACTCTGCCACCCAGGACAATCTGCTGGGGGTCCAGCACACAGATGATATTCGTAATCACCTTAGACAGCAATTCTACTCTCTCCTCCTCACAGGCCCGGGAAAGCTGTGTTTCAATGCTGTCCGATGCGATCTGCATATAGCCGACTTCTCCGGCAAAACTACTACAACCGCAATGGAGCTTTCCGCCTATCACAATTCCTGCCCCCAGTCCTTTTTCACCAACATAAAAATAGACCAGTTCCCTAACGCTGCTGCCTGCATTTTGTTCGGCTTTCAAATACCCCATCGCAGTCGCATTGATGTCATTTACCACTACAACATCAACGCCATACGTTTCTTCCAGACACTTTTTTAAGTCAAACTGCTCCCACTCAGGAATCTGCGGAATTGCAAATATCTGCCCTGTCGAAGATACTGCTCCCGGAATACCTATTGCTATCGCTGTAATATCCTCTGTCTGCTCTAAAAGCTCGCCTAAAAGCTCCAACAATTGTTCTGTAAAAGTCTTCTTTCCCTGCCTTATGCAGGTTCCTTCTGCTTCCTTAACCAGCGCCAGGTCAAAGATACAATATTGAAAACTGTTCTCATCCACTGCAATCGCTATGAAATGATTTCGTTTCCAGTTCAGTGTATATATCTCCGCCCTTCTGCCGCCGATGGACTCCCCGGCACCAAGGCTGCATACAATCTTTTTTTCT
This sequence comes from Lachnospiraceae bacterium, assembly GCA_051888955.1. Lineage (GTDB taxonomy): Bacteria > Bacillota > Clostridia > Lachnospirales > Lachnospiraceae > Acetatifactor. Next base: position 2,937 of record JBJFCM010000253.1, read on the forward strand.
GCCAGTTCTTTGATCAGTACATTGATTGTCGGCTGACTGATTCCTGTTTCTCTGCACAACTCTACTCTGGTGGCATGTCCCATACGCAGCAAGGTATCCTTAATCAGGCCGATATTTACTTCCTTTAGTACAGTAGGCTTTCCCGTTATTTCCTTTCGTGCCATATATCCCTTTTCTCGCTTTCTACCCTATCCTCTGTTTTGAACAGTTGCCAGTTTTCTGCCAATTCTGATAGCGCCCAGCACCGGGGCCTGATCAGGAATGATTACATAAGCATCCGGACAGATTTCCTGTACAGCAGCCAGATACGGTTCTATGATATAGGGACTCTTCGTGCGGAAAATACTGCCAATCAAAACAAGGGGTACCTTTTCCTTCTCCATCCCGAGCCTTCTTATAATAGCCGATGCATATCTGCCTTCCTGATAACCCATATCACGGATAATCTCCTGTGCTACCTGATCCCCCCGCTCTGCCGCTTCAAAGACAACAATAGGAAGGCGGTAGCTCTGCTCTTTGGTCAGTTCTTTCTTAAGAAGATAGTCACACACCTGTGGCATGCCTTCCACTCCAAACACAGCCGGTACCATTTCTTCCAGCAGGGATTTCTCCCATGTTCCCTCCTCAGAGCGAAAAGCATAATGGAGTGCCTTATCGGCAATATCCGCTCCTCCGCCATAATTTCCCATGATATAGTCAAGATTTCTAAGACGCAATATCTCCCCGCGGCGATTTCTGCCCACATGTCCTGCCCCGGTTCCGCAGATAGAGGCAATCCCCATATCTTCCTCTGTTGCAGAGTAGAAGCCAATCCATGCATCATGCACAACCCGGAAAGGAGTCCCCTGCATCAGTTTCTGCACAATTGGTACAAGCAGGGCAAAATCCTCTTCCCCATCCGCTCCGGACATGCCGAATACTCCATACTCAATATCAGCCAACCGCAACCCTGCATTCTCCAATGCCCTGTCAACAGCTTCCTGAAGCGATTGCTCCGTCTGCTCTATTCCGTATATCTGATGCTGTGCGGCGCCTGCCACAGCTTCTCCGACAATGTTCTCCTGTTCATCCGCAATCACACAATGCGTCTTGCTTCCTCCGGCATCAATTCCAAGCAAATACATAAGTCCCTCCTATTGAGCGAATTTGTTGCTATTATCAATAAAATTGTGGCAGATATTCCTTATGTGCCTTAAGCATATCCTGCAAAATACCCCTTGCATCCTTTACGTCATGAACCAACGGGTGATTCATCAATGCCATCAAAGCTTTCGTACGGTCACCTGTTATCGCCGCCTCTATCGTCAGAATTTCATATGCTTTGACCTGCTCTATCAGTCCCAGGATTTCCTTAGGTACCTCTATTCCCGGCAAAGGTGTCGCTCCATTTCGGCCAATTGTGCAGTTCGTTTCGATTACACAATCTTCCGGGAGTTGTGGTATCGTGCCATGATTCTGTATATCCACGACCTGTACGTCCTGTCTGTCATTATAGATACTGTCAATCAAATTTACTGCTGCCTCGGAATATCTGGCACCTCCCCGCTTTGCAAGTGCCTCCGGCTTTTTGTCAAGAGCCTTATCCTGATAGCATGCAAACAATTCTGCCTCTACCTTCTTGACCTGATCAGCTCTTGTTCCTAAAATGCTGATAGCCTCCTTCGTTTCCTCTCTGAGCATATGCTTTTCCGAATAGAAATACTGCAGGTAAGGGGAAAACATGCAGCCCATCTCCTGTGCCAATACATCCATTTCCTCATTCTTTTCAATATTTTTTACCACGCTCTCTTTGTTTGAGACTGCCAGGATATCCGCAATCCTGTCCTGTCCCTTATAATATGCATGGTTCATCACGCTCAGATGGTTCAGACCGATAAATCTGCAGTCCAACTCTTCCGTCTCTACTTTCAAACGTTCTGCCGCATCATGCCACATATTAATGGACACATTGCACAAGCCGATGCATTTTATCTTTGTATTCTTCAGCACTGCCTCTGTCACGATTCCTGCCGGGTTGGTAAAATTAATCAGCCATGCCTTTGGACATACCTCCTCCATATCTCTGCAGATATCCAAAATAACAGGAATTGTACGGAGTGCCTTAAAACAGCCACCGGGGCCGGTTGTCTCCTGCCCAATCACTCCATATGTCAAAGGAATCCTCTCATCTTTCGCTCTGGCATCCAGGCCGCCTACTCGAAGCTGTGTGATTACGAAAGCTGCATCCTTCAAGCCTTCCTTGCGTTCTAATGTGCAGCGCACTGAAATATCCAGTCCTGCATGTGCAATCATACGCTTTGCAAACTCTGTATTGATTTCTACTTTTTTCAGTCCCATCGGCACATCGACCAGTACGATCTCCGTAACAGGTAACGTATCTTTATGCAGAATCACTCCCTCTATCAACTCCGGTGTATAGCTGCTTCCCCCTCCAATAATAACAAGTTTCACGTTATATCCCTCCTTTTTTAAGTTTCTTAAATAAGTATGTTTTAATCATACACGATATATATACAAAAAGCAAGCCCCAAAATTGAAAAGATTATGTTTCATGGTTCTTCGGTATCGCTAAAAGCACGCAGGCACGTAAAAAGAGCCACTTCATGCAAGCATGAGGTGACTCTTTATT
>JBJFCM010000254.1:0-5543 GCA_051888955.1 Lachnospiraceae bacterium
CATTCCGCTGGCAATGGTCATAACCGGTTTTGTGGTACTGACTGCACTGGTGCTTTTTAAGAGAACCTTCAGAAAAAAGACATTTTTTGTGCTGGCGATATCCTGTGTGGCGGTCTTCGGGCTTTCAGCCGGGATTACGGTACCATATATGCGTCAGATGCTTGCCGGCAGACTGTATGCGGAAACTTTGACCGGGAACAGCTTTGCTGCCAGAAGCTTTAGGCCTGCGCAACTGTTTCTGCCAATTTTAGGGGAAGCCACTTACGATGCGGATGTCCGGGTCAGCAAGGAATACATGAGCCTTGGCTTACCTTTTCTGGCTGTTCTGGCGGCCTGGGGCTGGATTTGCCTGTCAGGGAAAAAGGAAGAGCACAGGCAGGAAAAAAGGACAGCGGCATTTCTGTGCGGGATATCTGCAGTTTCTCTCATTATGTGTACAAAGATATTTCCCTGGGGAGCTATCCAAAAGCTGCACTGGTTGCCAAGAGTGCTCCTGGAGCATGTGGGATACCCCTATCGTTTTCTGGTGGCAGCGGTGTTGCTCTTAAGCATTGCGGTGAGTATTTTGGGAAAACTCGTATGGGAAAAGGGGAAAAAAGCCATGCTGGTATTTCTGCTGGCAGTGACGGTGACGAATGTATTGTCAGGCGTTTATCTGATGGATGCACTGTTGTATACCACGGCACAGAGCCACTCTTATGAGGCTGATGCTCCGTATCAGGAAGCAGAGTATCTGTTTTATATCAGTGAATAAATTGAGGAGTATTTTGACATGAAGCGGCTTACATGGAAGGAAATCCTGAAAAACAGAATATTTTGCGTTCTTTTGGTGGTGGAAGTGATACTTCTCGCCATAGGGATAGCAGGACTTTTTGCGCCGACTACGACGCAGTATCCGGCCTATGATGGGGAAACCTTCAGCCTGAAGGCGGGCACCTATCTGGTAAAGATTGCTTATTCGGCTTCCGAGGAAATAAATGTATTCCGGCTGGAGGATACGGTAAATGGCAGTCAGACAGTGCGCTTTGGGGATATTACCTTAAGCACCGGAGATAATGTGGAGGATTGCGAGCTCTGGGTGCTGCGGGATACGGATACGGTAAGCGCCAGTGTGATAAACGGCGGAGATGCGGCGCTTTCGTTTCAAAGCCTGCAGATTACGTCCACCCATGCCGGAAGCAGGATATTTCTCTTTTTGGTGTTTGTAGCTGCCTGCTTGATTGACGGTCTGTTCCTTGTGTGCATGTATGACAGGAAATACGGGATTTCTTTGGAAAAGAAGCTGACCTGGTCGGCTCTTGTGATAGCCCTTTTGTTCGTGTGTGTCCCCTGTATGATAGATTATAACCTGTGGGGCGATGACTGGGGCTTTCATCTTTTAAGAGTGGAGGGGCTGATTAACGGCCTGCAGGACGGGCAGTTTCCGGTGCGTATCCAGGGCAACTGGCTTCGCGGGTACGGGTATGCGGTTTCTATTTTCTATAGTGATTTCTTTATTGTGATTCCCATGCTGTTTCGTCTGATTGGGTTTACGGTCCTGACCTCTTACCGGATGTTTCTGGTGGTCATCAATATTGCCACCTTACTTATTGCTTATCAGTGCTTCAGGCGGCTTTTTAAGAGTGTACCGATCGGTGGCGTGACGGCTATCCTGTATATGATGAGTGCCTACCGTATGCACAATATCTATATGCGCGCATCTATCGGAGAAACGCTGGCTATGGCATTCCTACCGGTAGTATTCTATGGATTTTACCGCATCTTTACGGACGATTATAAGTCGAAGGCCTATCGCAGAAACTGGATTTTGCTGACACTTGGTCTTACCGGTGTCATACAGTCCCATGTGCTGACCTGCGAAATGCTGGCTTTCTGTATTGCGATACTGTGCGTCATTCTTTTTAAAAGGGTATTCAGAAAAGAGACTTTTTTTGAACTTGTGAAAACGGTGGCAGCTACCCTGATATTGAATCTGTGGTATCTGGTGCCGTTTGCAGATTATCTCCTCACAGGAAAATTCAATGTAGGACATCCGGAGACCATGGTTATCAAAACAGCACAGTGCTGGGGCATTTATCCGACCCACTCCCTGTTCCTGTTCTATGGCGGCGGCACCAGGGGCGGTATAGAGGGTGTCGGCATGAACTGGACGGGCGCATTTTCTCTGGGAGCGGCGCTGATGGCGGTGCTTTTCATCTGGCTGTATCTGGAATTTGTGGGAGATATGAAAAAGAGCAGCTTTGCTGGAAAAGGACTGGGGCGGCTGATGTTTTGGTATACAGTATTCCTTCTGGTGCTGACCTCCTGCTATTTTCCCTGGGATGCCTTACAGAGCCTGGGCGGGATAGCGGAAACCCTGATCATGAGTCTGCAGTTTCCGTATAGATTTCTTTCTATAGCAGGTCTGACGGCCTCTGTTCTGGCAGGCGAAATCCTGCTGTATCTGAAAGAAAACCGGGAGAGCTTTTATTATCGGGGAGCGCTCCTCCTTCTGACAGGCATCGCATTTTTCTTTAATGCTTATCAGATTGACAATCTGCTGAATACCCGCGGCTTTGCCAGGGTTTATAACAAGCAGTCCATGGGTACGATTTACGTCAGCAACGGAGAATATCTGCCCTACCAGGCGGACATCGATCTCATGCAGCCGGACCGGCTTGTTACAGGGGAAGATGTACGGGTGGAAGGCTATGAGAAAGGACAGTATACTCTGCATACGGATATCTATGTGATCAATGAGGGGGAAGAGAGCTTCGTGGATCTGCCATTACTGTTCTATAAAGGATATAGAGCAATAGATACGGAAAGCGGCGAAGAGCTTGCAGTGTCTTCCGGTGATAACAGCGTGGTGCGCATTGCCATACCTGCCGGATACGTGGGAGAGATTCATGTAGGCTTTTATGAACCCTGGTACTGGCGGCTGTCGGAAATCTGTAGTCTGCTAATGGCTGTTATTATCGTGATTACGTTGCTTTGGAGAAAAAGGGAGGTGGAGCATGAAACGCTTAGCAATATGGAAAAATAAACCGTTTCTGATTTGCCTTCTGGTGGAACTGCTGTTGCTTCTTTCCTGTGTGGGTGTTATGACATTTCGGGAAAATGCAGTGTACACTTATGGACCGGAGACTTTTAAAGAAGACGGGGCAGGAAGCCTGCTTAGTGAGAAAATCCTGCTTCCGCCAGGTATTTACCGGGTAGTGCTTCAGTATGAATGTGACGGTAATATGCAGGATTTCTGTAATGTGCTGGAAACGGAAAAGGATGCAGGAAATCTGCTTTGCAGCGGAGAGCATTTAAGCAATGGGCGTGGATATACGGATTTTGATTTGTGGATAAAGGCAGCAGATACCGGTGCGGTGGTGCAGATATCCCGTGGCGGCGACAATCTGGTGATAAACGGTCTGTCAATCTATCAGACAGACAGGGACATGACGAAGGCTATTTTCCTGCTGCTTGTGTTTTCCGTAATCCTGGATACACTGCTGCTCGTAAAGGCGAAGGGTGGCTTTGGGTGTATTGCGGGAAAGGGTGTGCTTTTTATCATTGCGGTGAGCTCGATTCCTACCCTGGTAAATTACGCTTATCCGGGCTCGGATGTAACATATCATCTGTTGCGTATCGGCAATTTAAAAGATGGCCTTCTTTCGGGACAATTTCCGGTGAGGATAGACCCCTCCTGGCTGTGGGGGCATGGCTATGCCAATTCCATCTGCTATGGAGAGCTTCTTTTTTACATTCCGGCCTTCCTGCGGCTGATAGGCTTTACCCTGCAGGGGAGCTATCTGATCTTTTTGTTTGTGTTGAATGTGGGGACTTGTCTGGTTTCCTACTTTAGCTTTAAGAAGATTTTTCAGGATGCCCGGATGGGGCTGCTTTGCAGCATGCTCTACACCCTTTCCATCTACAGGCTGTATAAGATGTACAGCTGGGGAGCATTGGGGGAGGTGCAGGCAATGGTATTCCTGCCCATTATCCTCTGCGCGGTATACGGTATTTTTGCAGAAGAAACGGATGCAGAAGGCTATAAGAAAAAATGGATACCGCTGGCAGTCGGTTTTTCCGGCATTGTACAGTGTCATATACTGACCTGTGAGATGACAGTGTTCTTTCTGGCGGTAGCCTGTATCATTTTGTGGAAAAGACTGTTCCGCAAAGAAACGTTGTTGGTATTTATAAAGGGTGTGCTGGGAACCTGCGCGCTGAGTGCCTGGTTCGTGGTCCCTTTCCTGGACTATTATCTGCATGTGGATATGACGATTCACCATGTATCCGCCAGAACGATTCAGGAGGTGGGGCTGTATCCTGCCAATCTGCTGTTTGCTTTCTTTCACAGGGGAAGCAGCAGGAATTTTGCAGAAAACGGTATGCAGAACATGGAGGCCCTGGGTGTGGGTATTACCATGACAGTAGCGGCACTTTTATTGCTGGTTCTGTGGTTCTGGGGCTACCTTGGCAAAAAGGAAAAGAAAAACAGGCTGGTGGGGGCAGGAAAGCTTTCTGCCATACTGGGAATTCTGGCTATGGCCATGAGCCTTGCTGTTTTTCCCTGGACCCAAATACAGTTTTTAAATAAGGTGACGGAAAGCCTGGTATCCAGCATCCAGTACCCGAACCGGTTTTTGATGATTGCCACCATACTTCTTACCTTTGTGGCAGGCGTGGCAGTATGCGCCATCAGGGGAGCATTCGGCAAAAAGCAGGCGAAAGGAGCCTATGCCGGATTTGCAGTAATGGCGGTGGTGACAGCATTGTTTTATATCAGCAGCATCGTGTCAGATGCCGGAGAGTTGTATCTGTATGATGAAAAGGGAATGGGAACAGGCTATTTGTCAGGTGCGGAATATCTTCGTTATGGAGTAGACCAGTCCTTATTGTCCTACCATGGCCCCGGTGCCGGTGAAGGTGTGGAGATAGAGAGCTATGAAAAAGAATGGCTGGATATTGATATGACGCTTCACAACAGCAGCGCATCGGAAAGCTATGTGGAGGTACCGCTGCAAAGCTATAAGGGCTATGTGGCAACAGTGACGGAAACCGGAGAAAAGCTGACTGTTTCCGATGGCAGTAATTTTGACCTGCGGATAACGGTTCCTGCCGGTTTTACCGGAGAGATACAGATCCGGTTCGTACCGCCCTGGTACTGGAGGCTGTCAGAACTGGTGTCAGCGATAGCCCTGATACTGTTAATAGCGTATCCGTTCCACCCGCTACAGAAAATAAAACGTAGCAAAGCTTTACGTCGATAGATGATGACAAGCATCCACCATAACAGCAAATATACGGCTCCACGCTGGCACTGACGTCGCCTTTATATTTCTGTTATGGTGGATGCCCAATCGCGAAGTCGCTCCCGCCCCAATAGAAATGCTAAGGCGACGTCAGCGTTAGCGTGGAGCCGCGCATTTGCTATTGGGGCGGGGATGGAAGAGTGCTAAGGCGACGTCAGCGTTAGCGTGGAGCCGCGCATTTGCTATTGGGGCGGGAACGGCGGAAGAGTGATGCGACGGAAACGAAAATAGTTTATTATATAGAGAGGTGAAAAC
>JBJFCM010000255.1:0-2915 GCA_051888955.1 Lachnospiraceae bacterium
AAAGAAGAAAGTAGGTGACGTTAAATGGTAGAATTAGACAACATGAAAGCAAAACTGCTTACCTATGAAACCCCTTTAGCGGAAGTGAGGGATTCACTTTGACTTAGCTTCTAAGGAGAAGCGAATCGAAGAATTGGAAAGAGAAATGGAGGCTCCCGGTTTCTGGGATAATCCTGAACGCTCCAACAAGCAGATGAAGGAACTGAAGAATCTGAAGGATACCTGCCAGACCTACAAGGACCTGGCTACCCAGTACGAGGATATCCTGACGCTGATTGAGATGGGCTATGAGGAAAATGATGAGTCTCTGATACCGGAGATTCAGGAAGAACTGGATACCTTCACGAATACCTTTGATGAAATGCGGATTAGTACGCTTTTGTCAGGTGAATATGATAAGAACAATGCAATCTTAAAGCTCAATGCAGGTGCCGGCGGTACAGAAAGCTGCGACTGGTGCGGTATGCTGTATCGTATGTATACCCGGTGGGCAGAGAGAAAAGGCTTTTCTATTGAAGTGCTGGATTATCTGGATGGGGATGAAGCGGGCATCAAGTCAGTGACCTTTCAGGTCAATGGGACCAACGCTTATGGCTACCTGAAGTCCGAAAAGGGAGTGCATCGTCTGGTAAGGATTTCGCCCTTTAATGCCCAGGGAAAGAGGCAGACCTCCTTTGTATCCTTGGATGTTATGCCGGATATTGAAGAAGATCTGGATGTGGAAATCAACGAAGAAGATTTGCGAATCGATACCTATCGAAGCAGTGGTGCAGGTGGACAGCATATCAACAAGACCTCTTCTGCTATCCGTATCACCCATATTCCTACCGGCACCGTGGTACAGTGTCAGAACGAGCGAAGCCAGTTCCAGAATAAGGATAAGGCCATGCAGATGCTGAAGGCCAAGCTGTTCTTGCTGAAGCAGGAAGCCAATGCGGAAAAGCTGTCCGATATTCGCGGCGAGGTAAAGGAAATCGGATGGGGCAATCAGATACGTTCCTATGTCTTACAGCCTTATACGATGGTAAAGGACCATAGAACCGGTGTGGAGAGCGGTAATGCAGATGCAGTGCTGGACGGTGCATTGGATAATTTTATTAACGGTTATTTAAAATGGATCAGCACAGGCGCAAAGCCTGTAGCAGGTGCAGAGGATTAAAAAAAGCCCGGCCTTATGGCCAGGCTTTTTTGAGTATATTTTGTACTAAGCGTATGGATTGGGTTCCTGTGTCGGTTTCATGATGTCGAAGAAGAAATTTGCCAGGGTCATCTGCATATATGGCATTACCCAGAGAAGTCCGATGCAGGACAGATAGCCCAGTAAGATAAGCGGCAGAAAGCTGATTTCGATATAGAACAGTCTGCCCTTATGCCCCTTCATGACACGGAAGCTTAAGGATAGTATCTCAGAGGCTGATTTATCCGGAAAATCCAGCATCAGGTAGTAGCACTGTGACAGATTTAAGGAAAGCAGTACATTTACCACAAGTGCAATAGCGAGGCAGGGAAACATCAGATAAATATAAAGCTCGTCACTTGTCCGCATGTAGGCATAAAAAGGAATGGAATAAGCAAGTGTCGGAATAAAACCGATGGCATTCATCACCAGGGAAATCATCAGGGATTTTTCAATATGATGGGAAAATCCATAAAAAATATCGGAAAAAGAAGCCTGATTGCCAATGGCAAATTTTAAATACATCAAAGCTACACCAACATTGAAAACACCGCAAAAAACGGATACCAAAAAACTCAGGGCAGTGGATAAAATGTAGCCGGTAACAGTATAGCCTGAAGGAGCAAACAACGAAATCAGAGATGATGCCGAAAGGGTTATCAGACTTATAACGATACTGCTCCCGATTAACAGGCCATAGTGCCCCGTTAGTTTGTCCTTTGCTTTATCTTTTAACTGTGCGCTGGATAAATAAGTGCTCATTTAAGTCTCTCCAAATCAAAATTTTATACTGTAAAATCTATACGGCATAATTTACATTCATGCCGCTGTATTTGGTCCTGTCAGCGGATTTTAAATCCTGCTGGTAGGGATTGTCTTCATTGTAGTATTTAATCTGTGTCTGGGTGGTGCCGCCGGATACATAGGTGCGACCACACTCCGGACAGACTGCCGTATGCAGGGTCACGGAAGCATTCAACACTTTACCGTTGCCGGTTGCTGCTTTGGCATAAGCATTGGATACGTGCTCCTGCTCATGGGAGCGGACTACGGAAGCTGCTGCAGTGGCGGAAATATGGGCAGCAGATTTAAAGGAGACCATCTCATCGGAGCCATCCTGATATTTGCGGTTCTTACAGGTTTCACACTCTTCCTGACCGGTAGCTTTTTTCTGCTTTTCTAAAGCCGGACTTTCTTTTTCCTGTCCGGAAAGCTGCAGCTTTTCCGTATCATTTCCCGAAAGGGAGGAATAGCTGCCTGATATATAATTGTTTGGCATATAATCATTGATAGAAAGATTCATACAATCACCTCTTTTGTCTTGCAGGGCTATTTGTACATATTGTCAAACTGCTCCAGATAGTCTTCAAAATCTTCGCCGTAAATGCGCTCCATATACTCATCGAAATCCATGCCGTAAATCTCTTCAAACTGCTGGTTTAAGGTATCCCTGTTTTCCGGCTGCAGCAAAGTGAAAGCAGAAGCAAAGGAAAAAATGGTGATAACGAGTCCGCTTACGATTCCGATCAGGGAAGTAACCAGTCCGGTAATGGCGGTCGGGTTCAGCTTTTTGTTCTGCCGTTTCCCCAGTATGATGAAGAGGATACCAAGGGCACCAAGGATGAGCGGCAAGAAGAAGGTACAAAGGGACACAAGGGAAATAATACCCAAAATCATGGCCGCTGTATAGAAATTATTCTTTGGCTCCGGTTGATAAGGCTGATAGTAATAGCCGCCG
>JBJFCM010000255.1:3015-5515 GCA_051888955.1 Lachnospiraceae bacterium
TAGCCGCCGTTTTGATTGTTCATATTGTCCATACTGCCTGACTCCTTGTTATTTATAATAGTAGTGTAACACTTTTTATTGCTTTTTACAAATTAAACTTAATAATATGAAAAAAGGCATTTTATTAAAGTTATGTAAAAAATATATAAAAATTATATGTCGAATTCTATTGCTTTCTGTCGAAAAATGGAATATAATCAATTGTTAGTTTAGGATATTTTTGCCTAACTGGTACAGGAAGGATTGTATGTATGGAATATACCAGGCAGACTGCTGTCGATAAATTGCTCAATAGTTATCAGGCTTATTATAACATTACGCTGTTCGAAGAAGAACAGAAACCTCTCACAGCCATCTGTGAGTTTTTTGAACATTCGGAGAAGTTTGTTCTTTCCAGAAAAGCGGAATTATGGGCAGCGGATTGTGAAGAATTCATTTATCTTTTTGAAACAGAGCGGCTTACATTAGAGATATATGAAAAATGCAGGGACTTTGCCAAAGAAGACGGAATGAAAAGAGCCCATATCGGTCCGGGGCATATGTATACCTATATTACACCGGTCTTCGTTTGTGATTATTGTGACGAGGATGCCAAGAAGGCATTGAAAAAGTGCCATATTTACCAAAGCTTTCATTTTTCTTTTCACGGCTGGATGGACTTTCATGTTGCCGTACTGGAGGTTTCAAATGACCACATTACGACAAATCGAAGCGGCAGGTGTGTGGAGAAAGTTATGAAAAATGTATTATATACTAAAAAGAAAAGGAGAAGATTTTAAAATGAACACATTAGTACTCTTACTGATTTGTGTTGCCGTACTGCTTTGCGGATATATCTTCTACGGAAGATGGCTTTGCAAGCAGTGGGGTGTTGGGGAAAGTGATGACCCTACTCCGGCTCATACCATGGAGGATGGAGTGGATTACGTTCCCGCAAAAGCACCTGTTCTGATGGGACATCATTTCTCATCAATTGCCGGTGCAGGTCCTATTACCGGACCGATTAGTGCAGCTATTTTTGGCTGGGTTCCTGTAGTTCTTTGGGTTTTGATTGGTGGTATTTTCTTTGGAGGTGTCCATGACTTTGGTGCATTAATTGCATCCATTCGTAACAAGGGACAGTCCATTGGTGAGATTATTTCCAGCAACATGAGCCGCCGTGCAAAGAGATTATTCCTTACCTTTGCATATCTGACACTGATTCTGGTCGTAGCAGCATTCGCGTCCATCGTTGCTTCTACCTTCCAGGCTACTTATGTAGACGGTGTTCTGGATAAGGCTGCCAGTGCAGCAAATGCATCTGTTGCAATGGTATCCCTGTTATTTATCGCGGTTGCGATACTGTTCGGTTTCTGTGTATATCGTCGTAATACTCCGATGGTGGTTTCTACCGTCATTGGTGTGGCAGCAATCGTTATCTGTATGGCAATCGGTATGAATTTCCATCCGATTTATCTTTCCAATAAGACATGGATGATTATTGTAGGTATCTATATTGCGATTGCTTCTGTTACGCCTGTTTGGATTTTGTTACAGCCCCGTGATTACTTAAGCTCTTTCCTGCTTTATGCAATGTTAGCGATTGCAGTTATCGGTGTAGTGGGTGCTCATCCCAATATCGATCCGGCTCTGTTCCCGGCATTTGCAGGCTTTACGGTTGATAATGGCAATGGTGTACAGTACTTGTTCCCTATCCTGTTCACGACTGTTGCATGTGGTGCTATTTCCGGTTTCCATTCACTGGTTTCCTCCGGTACTACATCTAAGCAGCTGGACAAGGAAAAGGATGCAAAGCCTATCGCTTACGGCGGCATGCTGTTAGAGTGCGTACTTGCTATCCTTACTATCTGCGCAATTGCTTATGCGCGTCAGAACGGTCATACAGCAGGTGCTACCGATATTTTTGCTGGCGGTATTGCAGGCATGGTAGCTGCTATTCCCGGTCTTGCAGGTTTGGAGAACGTTCTCTATACATTGCTTGTGCTGACCTACTCCGCTTTCTGCCTTACCTCTCTGGATACGGCAACACGTCTTGCACGTTTCATGTTCCAGGAGTTCTGGCTTGAGCCCGGACAGACTGCAAAGGATGTAAAAGAGGGATGGAAGAAGGTTTTAGTAAACCCTTATTTTGCAACGATCCTGACTGTAGTATTGGGCATCCTGCTTGGTCTTACCGGCTGGAGCAAGATTTGGGGACTCTTTGGTGCAGCAAATCAGTTGCTTGCAGGTATCGGTCTTTTGGCTGTTGCTACCTGGCTTGGCAATGTTGGTAAGAACAACAAGATGTTCTTATTCCCTATGGCATTCATGCTGATTGTTACCATTTGTTCACTTTGTCTGACCGTGAAGAACCAGATTGGACTGATTGCAGCAGGTACCGCTAACTGGGGTGCTTATGCACAGGTTATTTTAGGTTCTCTGCTGGTTATCCTTGCTGTTGTTCTTGCGATTGAAGGTATTCAGACCTTAATGAAAAAGAACAAGAAGCAGACAGCATAAT
>JBJFCM010000256.1:0-4298 GCA_051888955.1 Lachnospiraceae bacterium
ATAAATAAAGAAAGACCCCGTCCGTAAAAGGACGAGGTCTAAAATACATCGTTACCACCCGTTACGCATACGCTTCCGCGTCGGGTGTCCCTCTTCGGAAGTTATATGGTTCCCTCTAACGGCGGGATACCGGCGCAGACTACTCGGCTTGCCTTTTGCCCTTGCAACTCGGGAGTGATATTCCACATTTCCTTACTCGTACCGGTCTTGCACCCTCACCGGCTCGCTGAAGCTTTCAAAAAAAGTGTACTGTCTCCGTCATGGTCTTTATCATGGTTATTATATAGTGGCTGCTTTTCAATTGTCAAGGGAAAACATTCTTTAAAGAAGTTTTTCTCTTACAATGCTTGTGTCAATCTAAAATTAGCGGTATAATAACAGTACATATTCGGAGGATAATTGATAATGATACCCAAGAAAAACGGCCATTTATACCGCTCTCTTCAGGCTATGAGTGTTATTCCCCTGCTCATTTTAGGTCTGGTCATTACCCTTTTCAGTTACCATACTGTAGAAGCGGCCATGCATTCAGAAGTGAAGACTGAGCTAAAAAATATGACAGATGCTGTCATCATGACCTACGATCTGCTTTATCCGGGCGATTACCATTTAGAAGGAATAGACTACTACGATCTGTATAAGGGGGAACAGGTTATCACCACAGACTATTCCGTTATTGACATGCTAAAGGCTGATACCCAGATAGATATCACCATTTTTTATCAGGATACCCGCATTCTGACCACCCTTTGTGATTCTAATGGTGTCCGCATCGTTGGCACCGGTGCCAATCCCCGTATAGTGGAAGATGTGCTGTCTTTGGGTCAGCCCCATTTCTATACGAACGCCACTATCGATAAACAGCAGTATTTTGCCTACTATACGCCGCTGCGCAATGCAGACGGCACCATTGTCGGAATGGTATATGCCGGCAAGCCATGTACGGAAGTCAACGCGGCAGTTCGCCATGCGGTCTTTCCCATCATTTTAATTGCACTGTGCAGCATGGTCATCGTCAGTATTATTTCTTCCTCCTATACACATAAGCTGATTGCTTCCCTGCAAAAAATCCGTACCTTTCTTTCCAAGGTATCTACCGGCAATCTCTGGGAAGAATTGGATCCTGAAGTTTTACGACGCAATGATGAATTGAGCGAAATGGGCTATTCCGCTCTCTATATGCAGCGCTCTCTCCGTAACCTGGTAGAGCAGGATACCCTGACAGAATTAAACAACCGGCGTTTTGCAGATAAGCGTCTGAAGCAGACTCAGATGCAGGCCAATATACACGGAACGAAATTTGTTGTTGCTATCGGTGACATAGATTTCTTCAAATCGGTCAATGATACCTATGGGCATGAGTGCGGTGATTTGGTTCTGAAAAAAGTAGCCGCTACTCTAAAAAGGAACATGGTCGGCAAAGGCTTTGTAGCCCGCTGGGGTGGGGAGGAATTTCTCTTCGTATACGACAACACAGACTTAGATGCCGCCCTTGAAGAAGCTGAAGCTCTCTTAAAGGAGATACGCCGTCTGGCTATCACCTATGATGACCAGTCCATCCGTGTTACCATGACCTTTGGCCTGGCGGAAGGCGGTGTGGGTACCAATATCAAAGAATTACTTCAGGAAGCCGATGCCAAGCTTTACGAAGGTAAGGAAAGCGGTCGTAACCGCGTCGTCATATAAAGCGCACTTCACAGGAAAGGGAAAACAATGGACCGACAAAATCTCACTCTGCTTACTGACCTCTACGAATTGACCATGATGCAGGGCTATTTCAAAAACAAGAGTAACAATGAAACTGTTATTTTCGATGCCTTTTACCGAAACAATCCCGATGGTGGCGGCTACGCGATTGCTGCCGGCTTAGAGCAGGTGATTGATTATATCAAAAACCTGCATTTTGAGGAAGAAGACATTACTTACTTGTCAGGTCTTGGCATTTTTGAGCAGGATTTTTTGGATTATTTAAAGAGTTTTCGTTTTACAGGTGATATCTATGCAATTCCCGAAGGAACTGTTGTCTTTCCCAGAGAGCCCCTTATCAAGGTAATTGCTCCCATCATGCAGGCACAGCTTGTGGAGACCGCTATCCTGAATATCATCAATCACCAGAGTCTGATTGCCACCAAGGCCTCCAGAGTCTGCTTTGCTGCGCAGGGTGACGGCATTATGGAATTTGGCTTGAGACGTGCACAAGGCCCTGATGCCGGCACTTATGGTGCCCGCGCTGCCATGATCGGCGGCTGTATCGGCACCAGCAATGTGCTTGCCGGCCAGCTTTTTGATGTACCTGTGAGCGGGACTCATGCCCATAGCTGGATTATGAGCTTTCCGGATGAATATACCGCCTTTAAGACCTATGCGGATATGTATCCCAGCGCCTGCATTCTCCTGGTAGATACCTATGACACCTTAAAATCCGGCGTACCCAATGCCATAAGAGTCTTTAAGGAAATGCGTGAAGCCGGTATTTCGTTGACCAAATACGGCATTCGTCTTGACAGCGGGGATCTTGCCTATCTTTCCAAGAAAGCCCGCAAAATGTTGGATGCTGCAGGCTTTACGGATGCGATTATCTCCGCCTCCAACGATTTGGATGAGTACCTGATAGACAGCCTGAAGATGCAGGGTGCCGCTATCACCTCCTGGGGTGTAGGAACCAACCTGATTACCTCCAAGAACTGTCCATCCTTCGGCGGTGTTTACAAGCTTGCTGCAGTCAAAGGTGCTGACGGCAGCTTTATCCCCAAGATTAAGCTTTCTGAAAACAGCGAAAAGGTTACCAATCCCGGCAACAAGACTATATACCGTATTTATGAGAAGGATTCCGGCAAGGTAAAAGCAGACCTGATTTGTCTGGTAGATGAGCAATTTGATGAATCCCAGCCTATGAAGCTCTTCGACCCGGTTGAGCCCTGGAAAAAGACCAGACTGGAGGGCGGCACCTATACGCTCCGTGAGTTAATGGTGCCCATTTTTCAAAACGGAGAATGTTGCTACACCTCCCCCAAGGTAATGGAAATTCGTGATATCTGTCAAAAAGAGCTGGCTACTCTCTGGGATGAGACAAGACGTCTTGTCAATCCCCATCAGGTATACGTAGACTTATCAAAGAAGCTGTACGATTGTAAGCTCCGGCTTTTGGATGAGATGAGCGAAAAATAAAATATGACCCCAAAACGGCAGGATATGATTTTATCACATCCTGCCGTTCTAAATTAGTAAGGGCATTATTCTGCTATTGTTCCATCTGTCTGCCCAGGAAACCTGCTGCCGACATAATCAGCTTATGCTCCACTTCACCCATCTTGCCTTTGGCATCATTTTCTAAAAGAACAACTGCACCGATCACATCTCCTTCACAGATAATAGGTGTCAGTGCCTCATGGAGATATTCCTCTCCGATATCCTCTGTTACCGGAATAAAGTTCTTCTCTCCTTTTCCTGCCACTATGGTTTCTCTGTCTGTAATTCTCTCTTCCAGCTGCTTGCTGATGCTCTTACCCAGGAAATGCTTGTATCCGCCGCTTACCGCGATGAATTGATCCCTGTCCGCAATCAGTGCTGCATGCCCGGACACCTGGGCCAGGCTTTCCGCATACTGCTTTGCAAAAGTAGTCATTTCTCCAATCGGAGAATATTTTTTTAAGATAATCTCACCCTCTCGATCCGTAAAAATCTCCAACGGATCAGATTCCCTGATTCTGAGTGTTCTGCGGATTTCCTTAGGTATTACAATACGACCCAGGTCGTCTATTCTTCTCACTATTCCTGTTGCTTTCATTTTCCTTATGTTTCCTCCATTATTTTCTACATGATTCCGATTTATAGATACCAAATCATTGGATATGGAGTTAGTATGTGGAAAATTGGTAATTATATTCGCAGAACCTCAGGCTCTTTTTGTATTGCCGTATGCTTCCGATGATTCGTTTTTGTATGCCTTCTGAATATCATCATGTGCTACAAGGGAATAGATTTTCCCTCAAATAGGTCTTCTTATCTATCAGGCAGAGAAGCACATCCATCCCTCTTGTTTTTTCCTTGATTTTATCCAAAACGGGATTCGTTACACCCTTATTTGCTTTTGGGAGTTTTGATTGCCCTGCTAAGTGCACTTGCGCTATCTTCTTTCATCCAGACCTTACTGTCGGCTTCGGAGTTACACCGAATCATGCCTTGCGGCTCGTGGGCTTTACCACCGGTAGGGAATTGCACCCTGCCCTGAAGACATTATACACTCAGCCCGCACCATTAAGCTGTCCCTTCGATGCTTTCTCGCTATTTCACTCTTA
>JBJFCM010000256.1:4398-5476 GCA_051888955.1 Lachnospiraceae bacterium
CTCAGCCCGCACCATTAAGCTGTCCCTTCGATGCTTTCTCGCTATTTCACTCTTATTTTCTGTCCAGCATAAATATACCTCTGGCTCATAATCTCAGGATTTAATGCTGCCAACTGAGCCAATGACAATTTATTCTTTCTTGCGATTTTATAGAGACAATCGCCTCTTTGAACAACGTAATATTCCGCATTGGGATTTGCTGCGGGAGTCTGAGAAGCCACAATTTTACCTGTGAAGCCCACAACAATCTTCTGTCCCGGACGAATCAGATTCGGATTCTTAATCTGAGGATTCAGAGCCAATAATGCCGATAAGCTCATATGATTCCTACGGGCAATTTTTCCCAAGGTATCTCCCTTAACAACAATATATTCAATCGGTTCACTGACCGTCTCCTCCTTAACAACATTATATTCAATCGGTTCACTGACCGTCTCCTCCTTAACTGCGGTGGAGGAAGTGCTGTTCTGGCTGTCCGAAGAAGCATCAGAGTCATCACTGCTTGCTCTCTCTGCAAAAGCAAAGTTAGACAAATGGGTCACTGTAAAGGTTACTTTACCTGCTGCGAGGGAATAGGGTACTGTCTCATCACTAGTTCCGTCACCATTCTTGTCATGGAGAATCACCAGCTTGGAAGAGTCAATTCCGTTGGGCACAGGCATCGTGATTGTCACCGGCATACGAAGATTACCCTCTATTGCCGTGGCAGGACCTGATGACCTTGTCTGCATAAGCTTCAAGTCTAACTGAACCGCTTTGCTGTAGGAACTGCTGCTGATAGCAATTCCTGAACCTGCCTTGTCACCAATCACAAGCTGCACACTGCTGCTGTCAGCTGCATTAAAGGCTGCTCCCGTCACAGACACTTTTCCATTTATGCTGCCTGACACTGCTGGATCAATAGCAGGTTCTTGGTTTACAATACTCTTGTCTATTGCATAGTCATCTTCCAGACTCTTAAGCATGGTAAGAAGTGCTGTATTCACAGTACCATCTGCTGCCTGAACCTCAGATGCAATCTTTGCCACGGTAAAGTTGCTGAGCAAATCAGACACCACATCTGCTGCAGCTCCCGGAG
>JBJFCM010000257.1:0-5382 GCA_051888955.1 Lachnospiraceae bacterium
GAAGTAAGCACTTCAAGGCAATCCAGTGAAATCCATCCCCAATATTTGGCAATGTCGACTTCATGTTCCCCTGCGGACATGTAAACCCTGTTCAGGATAGAATCAGTGAAACCGCTCTCCTCTACAAAAACAGTACCCATCTGTTCGCCATCCACGCTGACATAATTATGCTTTTCCCCGCCACCGCTGGCACTGATAAAATTCAAATCGTAGAAGCCATCCTCGGGTATCGACACCGTAAAGATACATCTGTCATCATCTGCCTGAAAGCCTTCCACATAACCGGTGCCGGAGTAACCCTCTTTTGCCGGACTGTCTACAGCTTTTACATTACCGTTCCACTGTGCATCTTCGGCTTCATAGATACCTATCGTCTCCGGGATGAACGGCTCTCTGCTGCTTTCTGCCACTTGCTGGCCGCCGCTATTTTCTTCCACCTGCTGTGCACCGCTGTTTTCTGATATCTGTTGACCACTATCCTTACCCGTACCACAGCCTACCGCCGTGACTCCAAGCACCACGGCCAGCCCGATACTCAACGCTTTTCTGCCTCTCTTCATAACTCACTCCCAGCCGCCCTTTCGGGCGGCTCTGTCATTTTTCGTAATTATTCACTTGCTTTTTTATTTTTAAGTTATTTTAGGTTCCTTTAACTTATGTAGTAATCTTACTATAATTGCCTATAAACTTCAATATGTTTTATGCATTTTGTCGTTTTAGCCAATATTCCTTTTTTGTTTTTGTGCATCTTTTCACAGCATTTTTATTTTCTTTTGTTCCTTTTGCAATAAGCTTTATTTTTTACTTTTTCTTGTTTTTTCCTTTTTGTTTCCATTTTTTTCCATGGTTTACGTTTCCGTTTTTATTTATTAATTATTATTAGCTTTTTTTAGCTAATTTTAGCTTTTCAACATCTATTTAATATGATATTATGAAGCTAAGAAAAGAGCGAGGAGATATTTTTATGCATACAAGCAGCCACTTACTAACAAATCCCGCAGCTTCCGAAGCTGCAAACAGGCTTTACAGTTTTCTTATTTCTCTGAAGGGCAAGGGGATTCTTTCGGGCCAGCAGGAATGTTCTGAAGATAAGACAAAGGGAGATGAGCTTTCCTACATTCAAAAGGTAAGCGGACATCTACCCGCTATACTGGGATTGGATTATATCAATAATGACTTTGCAGGTGTAAATAAACGTGCAAAACTTTGGCATGAAAAAGGCGGCATCGTCTCCATATGCTGGCACTGGGGTATACCGCCTTATGGACTGGGGTATCGTTCCAGCCAGGAAAGCGTGGACATGACAGAGCTTCTGACTCCCGGAACAGTTCTCCATCAGGGACTTCTTGACAATCTGGACATGACTGCCCGTGCCCTTTCGGAATTATGTAAAGAGAATATTCCTGTTCTTTGGCGGCCTCTTCATGAGTTTGACGGGGCCTGGTTCTGGTGGGGAAAAGGTGGGTCTGCTGCCTTTATCTCGTTATGGCACCTGATGTATGAGAGATTTACCAAGGTTCATCATCTCAACAATTTAATCTGGGTACTTGGCTATTCCCATGAAATGCATGACGGCTGGTATCCCGGAGATGATTATGTAGATTGCATCGGTGGAGATGCTTACACCGAAGGCATCCACGAAGAACTCTATCACTGGATTAAAAAAGTGACAGACAAGCAAATGCCTGTCTGTCACCATGAAAACGGTTCCATTCCCGAACCGGGACTGCTCGCCATGAAGCATATTGACTGGTGCTGGTTCTTAACCTGGCACACCATCCACATCCATGAGCAGAACAGTCCGGACTATCTTCATTATGTATATAATCATCCCTATGTAATTACTCTGGAGCGTCTGCAAGAACTGCGTACCATCGAAGAATAATATTTACCTCTAGGATATCATCAGTCCGACAATTGTGAAGGCATCCCCTGTGGAGCCTTCTTTTTTCTTGATTTCTATCGTATGTTCTGCCTTCTCACCGGAAACGAACACTTCCGCCGTCTCGCTGTAATTGCCCCATCCGCCGGAGAAATCCGCATCCAGGGTCATAGCATAGGCACCATCTATATATACCTCGAACTGACCGCTTTGCCCATCGATAGTCTTCTGGTACATGATGCCAATATTGGCAGCTTCCACCGTAAACACAATGGACTCCTCTCCTGTCTGGGTACTCCAGTTGCCGGGAAATCTTGCATTTACGTCCTTTACTTCATAACTGCCCCACTTGTCCGGTTCAATATCTTCACTGTTCAAAATAGTGGCATCCATATACACTTCCTTGGTAACGGCCGGCTTATCAAAAGGAGTTACCTCTGCTTCAATCGTATCCAGTCTGTTATAAACATCCGTCAGATACACAGAAAACAATTCTCCCACAATAGCGTGTCCCATATTGTTGGGATGTACATTATCCGGCGAAATATCCTTCCAGGTAAAATTACCGTCCTGAATTTCCTGAAGGACCGCATTCTTATAGCTCAACATAGGCAGACCATACTGGAAACCGATAAGCGAATCGTTCTCCTGCGCGCTGGTACCATCCTCCATCGTCATGAACAGAAGCATCACCGCGGGCATATTATCCTGCAATAAAATCCGGCGCACCAGATTGTCATAGCTCTTTTTATAAAACATGGTATTTCCGTCATTAACGGAAAACTCCACCACCACAAAATCCGGTTCAAAGCTGAGCAGATCCTCGTCCACCCGGTGCACCCCCAGATAGGAACTGGTGCCGCCCACACCGGCATTGATAAATTCTATTTCAGCCTCCGGGAAGGTATCTTCCCACCATTTTTTCAGAAGAGAAGCATAGCACTTATCCTGGCCGGTTGCTGAGGAACCCTGGGTAATAGAACCGCCGATAACACCCACCGTTATCTTTTCACCCGCCATGGCCTTTCTCATGACTGCTGCTATCCGGGATACATCCCCTCCCGAAAAGGAGGTCGCTCTTTCATACATATCCTTCGTCAGATATTCGCAGCTTGCAAGCAGGTCGTCCAGACTTTCCTCTGCTGTCTGCGCCATCTCAGCGTCTGTTTCCTGCGCAGAGATATCTGTGGCTGTCTCCAAGGCCACGTTCTGCCCTGTACTGTCAGCATTTCCCTCCTGCACTGCTTCTCCGCAGGCGGTCAGCATTGCCGCCAGACAAATACCCATGCAAACATTTTTCAAACTTTTGCGAAGCATCTTCATTCCACTCCCTCCTGCGCACGCCTGCACGTGTGCCAATGTTGTACATTTATAAATTTTAGCATAACCGGTAATATATGTCTAAACTTTTTTAGGGATATATGATACAATATCGTCGGACATTATAAAACAGGAGAAATGCTCGTGAAGAATTTAACCTTAGGAAAACCTCTCAGATTAATACTGCTTTTTGCCATCCCGCTGTTTGTCGGACAGTTGTTTCAGCTGTTCTACAGTCTTGTGGATACCCGTATCGTTGGCTCTACCCTGGGAGATACCGCACTGGCTGCTGTAGGCGCCACTACTACCTTAAGTGATATGCTGATTGGACTGTTAAACGGCTTCACTAACGGCTTTGCCATCATCATTGCTACCTATTTTGGCGCGGGTGATGAGAAACACATGAAAAAGGCAATCGGCGGCACTGTGACTTTGGGAGTCGTATCCGCAGTGGCTATCAGCGCCATCTGCCTTCTTTGCCTTTCTCCTATTCTTCGCATATTGAACATATCCGATGACATCCTGCCCCAGTCGAAGTCCTATATCAGCATCGTACTGGCCGGCCTGCTCGCTGCTACCCTTTACAATGTATGTGCAGCCATCCTGCGTGCCATCGGAGATTCTTTTACCCCGCTCATCTTCTTAATCATTGCGTCCTTTTTGAATATTTTTCTGGATTATACCTTTATCCTGCATTTTCATATGGGCGTAGCCGGCGCTGCATTAGCTACCGTCATTTCCCAGGCGCTCTCAGCACTGCTGTGCTTCCTTTATATGAGAAAAAAATATCCGCAGCTTACCTTGTCCAGAGAAGATTTTACCTTTTCCAAGGATGTCTACGGGAAGCTGCTTTCTACAGGTATTTCCATGGGCTTCATGGTATCCTTCGTCAACCTGGGAACCCTGGCTCTACAGACCGCCATCAATACCTTCGGTACCAATATCATCGTGGCGCACACCGCTGCCAGGAAGGCTACCTCCATCTTTATGCTGCCCTTTTCCGTGTTGGGAACTACGCTGGCCACCTTCTGTGGTCAGAACCTGGGAGCCGGAAAATACTCCCGAATCAAAACCGGTATCCGTGACACGGTACTGCTCACCTTCGTATGGTGTGCAGGTGTCATCCTGACAGCCTATACCCTTTCTCCGGCATTGATTCACTTAATTACCGCCTCCACTGAGAAGGAAATCATTGATACGGCATCCCTTTATTTGAGGGTAAACACCTCCTTCTATTTCGTGCCTGCGGTCATCTGCCTGTTCCGCAACAGCATGCAGGGCTTTGGCGACAGCAGGACACCTGTTTTTTCCAGTTCCTTAGAGCTCATCGGCAAGGTAGCCATCGCTTTTCTCTTAGCACCCAGGATTGGATACATGGGCATCATTGTGGCAGAGCCTATCGTATGGTTCATCATGGTAATTCCTTTGATTGTAAACATGGTGCGCAATCCCATTTTCCGCATGAAGGACGCAGAAAGCGCCGGCCCACAATAGGCCGACGCTTTTCATTTTTATCAATGTGCAATATCGTAAACACTGCGGACTGCAAACTTCGTAGCCGTCCCTTCTACTATCTCCACACAGGTCTCTCCTGCATTCATATCGAAATAATTATCGCTAAATCTCACATCCCCATCCAAAGCAGTGACCTCTACGCTCTTGGCATAAGCCTCCGCCTGAATGCGGATGATGTTCCCTTCCACGGAAAGCTTCAGATTCGGATTGATAAACTTAAAGTGCTTCGGCGGCGTAAAAAGCGTCGTACCGGAAGAAATGGTTTTGCCTGCCTGTTCAAAACGATAACTGATGTAACAGCCAAGTTCATCCTGTTCTGAAAAATCCAGCTTAGGAAGCCAGGTCCCGCTGAAGGGCTCTGCCGAAACCTCTTCTTTCCCTTCCACAATGACGGAAGCATCCGGTCTGCGCAGGGCCCAGTACACAATGCCTTCTACCCTGTTCCAGGTCTCATTGGCCAGATGCAGTCTGGCAGATATTTCTATAGGTGCTTTCCTCTCCTGGATACAGTAGGGCCGCTCACTCAGTTCTCCCTTTTCCTCACAGGAGAGCAGTATAGGTGCGAACATCCTCCGCTCCGCATAGTGCAGTGCCTTCCAACGTCCAAAATAGTCAATGCTGGCCCAGGAGGCTACCGGCCAGATATCATTGAGCTGCCACACAAC
>JBJFCM010000258.1:0-1468 GCA_051888955.1 Lachnospiraceae bacterium
CTTATTTATCCCCTTTCTGCAATGGGCGCTCATGTCAGCGACTGTCCCAACCATGCGGTGGGACGTACCACACCCTTTGAAACCAGAGGCTATGTGGCGCTGGCAGGCACCTTCGGCTATGAACTGGATGTGACCAGAATTCCTGCTGAGGACAGGGAGATGATACCCGGTCAGGTGGCAATGTACCACAAGTACAATGATCTGGTGCGGATGGGAGACTATTACCGGATAGCTTCCTATCAGGAGAACCGCTTCTACGACTGCTACATGGTAGTGGCAAAGGACAAGTCGGAAGCATTAGTTACTTACGTACAGGTAATGGGCAGACCCAATTCCCATTCCAGGCGCATTCTCTTAAAGGGACTGGCACCGGATAAGCAATACCGTATCGAGGGTGAGGAGAGGACCTATCTGGGAAGTACCCTGATGCAGGCCGGTATCCTGATTGAGAACCTTTGGGGAGACTATAAGGGCAAGCTGATTCATATTGTAGAAGAGAAATAATGGGAAAGGGATGGCTGATAGTATGGAAAAGAAAGAAATCATCTTTTTGAAGCCCCAATTAAAGGATGTAGTCTGGGGCGGCAATAAGCTGCGTGACGAATTCGGTTACGAGGGAGCAGGAGACTCCACCGGGGAGTGCTGGGGTATCAGCGCCCATCCCAATGGGGATTGTGAGATTATAAACGGTGTGTTTAAGGGCATGACATTGTCTAACCTGTACAAGGAGCACAGAGAGGTATTCGGGGGGATTACCGCCGAAGAATTTCCCCTGCTGGTAAAGATTATTGATGCAAAGCAGAACCTGAGCATTCAGGTACACCCGGATGATGCCTATGTGAAGGAGCACGAAAGCTGTCCTTATGGCAAGACGGAGTGCTGGTATGTAATGGACTGCCCTGAGGGGGCGAGCCTGGTTATCGGCCACAACGCAAAGACGCGAGAAGAACTGGCTGATATGATTCATGAAGGCCGATATGAAGAGCTGATTAAGGAAGTACCGGTACATAAGGGTGACTTTTTGCAGATTACGCCCGGAACCGTTCATGCGATCAAAGGCGGCTTTACGATTCTGGAGACACAGCAGAGCAGCGATATTACCTACCGTGTGTATGATTATGGCAGACTGGTCAATGGAAAAGAGAGACCTTTACACGTACAGCAGAGCATCGATGTCATCAATGTGCCGGACAAGGCCAGTGAGGAGGCTTTAAGCCATACGGACGGACTGCCTGACGATACGATGAATCTGCTTATTTCCTGTGACTTTTATAAGGTATGGAAGCTGGATGTGAAAAATGCTGTCAAGGTGGAACAGCAATATCCCTTCCTGCTTGCAAGCGTGCTGGACGGAGCAGGCAGTGCAGATGGCACTGCTGTGAAGAAGGGTGACCATTTTATTCTCCCGGCAGGCTATGGGGAAGCAGTTTTGGAAGGAAACATGGAGTTGATACTGTCTACGGTGTAA
>JBJFCM010000258.1:1568-5331 GCA_051888955.1 Lachnospiraceae bacterium
TGTGCCAAATGGCGGGAAAGAGGGATAAAATGGCTTTATATGTATTGGAAAACGAAGAAATCAGGATAAAGGTGGATTCCCACGGAGCGGAGCTGCGTTCTCTTGCTGATGTAAAGAGTGAAAGAGAATACATGTGGTACGGAGATGCAGAGTACTGGGGCAGGGTTTCTCCTGTACTATTTCCGGTCGTGGGTAGCTACCGTGGCAGGGAGTGCCGTTACAGAGGAGAGGTGTATCGGATGTCCCAGCATGGATTTGCCAGAGATATGGATTTCATGCTGACGGAGCAGACAAAAGAGGAAATCTGGTTCTGTCTGACGGACAAGGAGAATACCTGGGATATGTATCCTTTTGCATTCTCCCTGGAGATAGGTTACAGGCTGGAAGGCAGAAGTGTAAGAGTTATGTGGAGGGTGAGCAACCCGTCTGAGGAGGAGATGTATTTCTCCATTGGCGGACATCCGGCTTTTGCAGCCCCCAGAAGAGAACAGGGGCGCACCACCTGTTATATCGGATTTGACGGCGTGGAAAGCCTGACGGTGCGTAAGCTTAAGGATGGCTTGGCAACGGATACCCTGCAGGAGATAAGGCTTCAGGAAGACGGGCTTTTGCCGGTGACGGAAGAGGTTTTTGCAGACGACGCTTTGATTGTGGAAAACAGTCAGACAGGGCAGGTGTGCCTGCTGGATGAGCAGAAAGAACCGTATCTGACGGTGACCTTTGCGGCACCGCTGTTCGGGGTTTGGACACCACCCGGAAAAAATGCACCGTTCATCTGCATTGAACCCTGGTATGGCAGATGTGATAAGGAAAATTTTACTGGAACCCTGGAAGAACGGGAATGGGGCAACGCTCTTTCGGCAGGAGGAACCTTTGAAGCCTCCTATCAGATTGAAGTTTAGTAGCTATGCCGGTACTTTTACAGCCAGACGCTGTAAAGTACCGGTTTTTATATGCTTTTTTTATGTTATATTTATAAAACATTACTTCCCTTTTTAGAATTTGCTCATATGACGTTCACAATTTATGGTTATGATTGAATTATATAAGTCAGACTGCGTAGCAGAATGAAGGAATGTTTGAAAGGCTGGATGGAAGTTATGAGAGAAAAACTGATGCGGTTCATGTATGGCAGATATGGTGTGGATAAATTGTCCAGGCATTTGGTGATAGCAGGACTGGTACTGAGCTTTGTGTCCATATTTTTGGGAGGAAACGTTTTATATCTGCTGTCGCTGGTGATGTTTATATACGGATATTACCGTATTTTTTCAAAAAATCATGCAAAGCGGTATCAGGAGTTGGCTGCCTATGAAAGATTTCTTGCAAAAATAAAGAAGTATCCTGAAAAATGGAAAAGGGAAATGGCGCAGAGGAAGGATTACCGTATTTTTAAATGTCCGACCTGCAAACAGAAAATCAGGATTCCCAAGGGCAGGGGAAATGTGGAAATCAGATGTCCTAAATGCCGGACTGTTTTCCGAAAGCGGACTTAGGAGAGGTGTTTTATGTTTGGATATATAGTGGTCAATAAGGCCGAAATGAAATTTAAGGAATTTGATGTATACCAGTCCTTTTACTGCGGCCTGTGCAAACGGCTGAAGGAAAAGAGCGGCAATGTGTCCCGTCTGGCGCTTTCCTATGATATGACCTTTGTTTACATGCTGCTTACAGGCCTGTATGAGCCGGAAACAACCCATGAACCCTGCAAATGTGTCCTGCATCCTTTGGAAAAGCGCAGTATGCGCCAGAACGAATATGCGGATTACGTGGCGGATATGTCTGTGTTGATGACCTATTACAAATGCAGGGATGACTGGCAGGATGACAGGAAATTTACGGCGAAGTGCATGCTGGGTATGCTGGCGAAGAAAAACAATGATATATTGAAAAAATATCCCGAGAAAGCAGAGAGAATTGCAGCAGCCATGGAGCAGCTTGCAAATGGAGAGCGGGCTAATTCCGCAAACCTGGATGAGATGGCTGGCATATTCGGCAGTATCATGGCAGAGATACTGGTCTGTAGGGAAGACGAGTGGGAGCCGGTGCTCTCTAAAATGGGATTTTATCTGGGCAAATTCATTTATATTATGGATGCCTATGAGGATATTGAAAAGGACAGAAAAGACGGCAATTACAATCCACTGTACAAGCTTTATGATACGCCGGACTTTGAGGGCGAGTGCGGACAGATACTGACCATGATGATAGCAGAATGTTCCAGAGAATTTGAAAAGCTTCCTATTTTGGAAAATGTAGAAATACTGCGGAATATCCTGTATTCCGGTGTGTGGGTGAGATATGAAGCAGTCAGAAAGAAAAGGGAACAGCAGGTAGAAGCACATGAATGATCCATATCAGGTTTTGGGCGTCTCCAGAGATGCCACAGATGAAGAAATAAAAAAAGCATACAGGACACTGAGCCGCAAATACCACCCGGATGCCAATATCAACAATCCCAATAAAGCACAGGCAGAAGAAAAATTTAAAGAGGTGCAGCGGGCTTATCAGGACATCATGAAAATGCGCAGCGGGGAATATGAGGGCGGATCGAGCTACAGACAGAGGGGTTATGGTGGCTACGGTTACGGCGGCTATGGCGGTTTTTCAGGCAGCAGAGGGTATCAGGAAAACGATAGTGCCGGGACGGACTATCTGCGTTCTGCAATTTCCTATATCCGTGCCGGTTACTATAAGGAAGCGCTGAATGTGCTGAATCAGATGACGGACAGGAATGCAGAATGGTATTATTACAGTGCGGTGGCGAATCTGGCATCCGGAAACAATGTCATAGCCAAGGAGCATGCTTCTACTGCCGTGCGGATGGATCCGGATAACTGGGAGTACCAGAATCTGTTAAGCAGAATTGAGTCGGGGGCTGCCTGGTATCAGGAAAGAAGTGCCCCTTTTGGCGGTATGAATCCCGGAGGCAGCAGTATATGTGTGAAGCTTTGTATTGCCAATATGATTTGCAATCTTTGTTGCGGAAGCGGCGGTATGTGCTGCGGTGGCGGTTATGGACCAATGGGAATGTAAAAAACGAAACATATAATGGGGAAGTAAAGACATATGACAAATGAACAGTATTACGAATTGATAAAGCCTTATGAGGATGCCACGCAGCTTATGCTGACGAGGCTGGAGGTGTTAAATCATAGTATCTATGGCAGGACTCTGGAAGAGAGTAAGCCGGTGCACCACATGCAGTACCGGATAAAGGAAAAGAAAAGTATTGAGGAAAAGCTGGAACGGCTGGGTGTGACGGACAGCGTCATGAATGCCAAGGACTATCTGATGGACATCGGCGGCATCCGTGTCATCTGCTATTTCCAGACGGAAATCTATGAATTGCTGGAATCTTTGAAGAGACAGAATGATTTGATTGTAATTAAGGAAAAAGATTACATGAAAAAGCCTAAGGGAAACGGGTACAGAAGCTACCACATTATTTTTGGAGTACCGCTGCATACCCTGGACGCCATGGAATACTATCCGGTGGAAATCCAGTTCAGGACTCTCTCCATGGATTTCTGGTCCAGTATGGAGCACCGTATCTGCTATAAAAAGGAGAGAGAAGACAAGGATGAGCTGTCTAAACAGCTTCAGGCACTGTCGGAATCTCTGGCACTGATAGAGGATGAATTGAAGGAGTATGTAGAAACTTAAACTGCATAAAAGGATTACAGGAGTCGGCTCATGAGAGCCGGCTCTTTTTTGCTTTATAGGAAATTTCTCAAATCGTCAGAAATAGTGTATAATGGTA
>JBJFCM010000259.1:0-25960 GCA_051888955.1 Lachnospiraceae bacterium
CAGTGGCAGCAGGTGAGTGCTATTTTGCACTGGGTTCTGACACCGGCGGTTCTATCCGTCAGCCGGCATCCTACTGTGGCGTCGTAGGTATGAAGCCTACTTACGGTACCGTATCCCGGTATGGGTTAATTGCTTACGGTTCTTCTCTGGATCAGATTGGTCCACTGACGAAGGATGTGACGGATTGCGCAACGGTGCTGGAGCTGATTGCTACCCATGATGCCAAGGATTCCACCTCCATAAAAAGAGAGGATACGGATTTTACCTCTGCTTTGGTAGCGGATGTAACAGGAATGCGCATCGGTATCCCCAGAGATTATTTTGGAGAAGGCCTGGACAGCGAGGTGAAGGAAGCGGTGCTTGCGGCAGCTAAGGTGCTTGCAGAAAAAGGTGCCATCGTGGAAGAATTTGACTTAAGCTTAGTGGAATACGCAATTCCTACTTACTATACGATTGCAGCAGCAGAAGCCAGCTCCAACCTGGAGCGCTTCGACGGCATCAAATACGGCTATCGTACCAAGGACTACGACGGTCTTCACAATATGTATAAAAAGACACGAAGCGAAGGCTTTGGTCCCGAGGTAAAACGGCGTATCATGTTAGGCTCCTTCGTGTTAAGCTCCGGCTATTATGATGCTTACTATCTGAAGGCTCTGCGTGTAAAAGCCCTGATTAAAAAGGCGTTTGATGAAGCCTTTAAAAAATATGATGTGATTCTGGGGCCGGTGGCACCGACTACGGCGCCTAAACTGGGCTCTTCCCTGGCAGACCCTATTAAGATGTATCTTGGTGATATCTATACCATATCCATCAACCTGGCCGGTCTGCCCGGCATGAGCATTCCCTGTGGGAAGGATGCATCCGGCCTGCCTATTGGCATGCAGTTGATCGGAGACTGTTTCCAGGAGAAGAAACTGATACAGACAGCTTACACCTATGAACAGGCAGTGGGCGGTTTTCACGTAGGAAAGGAGGCATAGGCATGGCAAAACAATATGAAACAGTCATCGGTCTGGAAGTCCATGTGGAGCTTGCCACCAGAACCAAAATCTTCTGCGGCTGTTCCACGGCTTTTGGAGGAGCGCCCAATACCCATACCTGCCCGGTCTGTACCGGTATGCCCGGTTCCCTACCGGTCTTAAATAAGCAGGTAGTGGAATATGCCATTGCAGTGGGCCTGGCTACCAATTGTGACATTACCAGATATTGTAAATTTGACAGAAAGAACTATTTCTATCCGGATAATCCGCAGAACTACCAGATTTCCCAGCTTTACCTGCCTATTTGCAGAAACGGCTATGTGGAGGTGGATACGCCGGAGGGAAGTAAGAAAATCGGTATCCATGAAATCCATATGGAAGAGGATGCCGGAAAGCTGATTCATGATGAGTGGGAGGACGTTTCCCTGGTGGATTACAACCGTTCCGGCGTGCCGCTGATTGAAATTGTATCTGAGCCGGATATGCGCAGTGCGGATGAGGTGATTGCCTACTTGGAAAAGCTGCGCCTGATTATTCAGTATCTGGGTGCTTCCGACTGCAAGTTGCAGGAAGGCTCTATGCGTGCCGATGTCAACCTTTCAGTGCGCGAGGTAGGGGCTGAAAAATTCGGCACCAGAACCGAGATGAAGAATTTGAACTCCTTTAAGGCGATTGCCCGTGCCATCGAAGGAGAACGGGAACGTCAGATAGAGCTTTTGGAGGCCGGTAAGGCCGTTATCCAGGAGACCAGAAGATGGGATGACAACAAGGAATATTCTTATGCGATGCGCTCCAAGGAGGATGCGCAGGATTACCGATATTTCCCGGACCCTGATTTGGTGCCGGTGCAGATTGACGATGCGTGGCTGGAACGAATCAAAGCTGCCCAGCCGGAATTCCGCACCGAAAAAATGGCAAGGTACAAGGCTGAGTTTGGCATTCCCGAGTACGACATCGAGATTATCACAGCATCCAAGCATATGGCGGATATCTTTGAAGCGACCACAGCTATCTGTGGTCAGCCCAAAAAGGTCAGCAACTGGCTGATGGTAGAGACCATGCGCCTGCTCAAGGAAAAGGATATGGAGCCGGAGGATATACGTTTCTCACCGGAGCATCTGGCAGCCCTGATTGCCCTTACCGACGCAAAGGCCATCAACTCCAGTGTGGCAAAAGAGGTCTTTGAAGTCATGTTCGAGGAAGATATCGACCCGGAAGCCTATGTGGAGGAAAAGGGATTGAAAACGGTCAATGACGAAGGTGCTTTGAAAAAGACGGTGGAAGAGGTCATTGCGGCCAATCCCCAGTCTGTAGAGGACTACCACAATGGCAAGGAAAAGGCTATCGGCTTCTTAGTAGGCCAGACCATGAAAGCCATGAAGGGGAAAGCAGATCCCGGTATGGTGAACAAGCTGTTGAAGGAACTTTTATAGTATTAAAAAGGAGCTGTCAGGCAGCTCCTTTTTCTTATTCCTCAAACAAAAATTCAATAAACTTCGCCGCCGTCTCCCTGCGCTCCGACGTGATGACGATGCCGAGGTAAACGGGGCCTTCTTCGTAATAATAAGCATCCGTAAACTTACTGCAGTCGCTGATGTCGACACCTACCGGGATGGGGTTGTCCATTTCCTCTGGTTTAAAAGGATCCGGCCGCACGATATCTTCGGTAGATTCGCCGTTATCTTCCCGCTTTTCAATCTCCTCTAACACGGTGTAATCCACATAATAGACTTTGCCGGCCAGCTTGTCCAGCATTTCACTGCTTAAGCAGGTCTCCAAAGAACAGTAGAGGCTGCCGTAAGCATATTTTTCAAAACGGGGAGCATCCATGATACCTACATCCAAGTCCTTGGCCGCCGAATATACCATGATAAATTGAGAAGCTTCGACACCGGTTTCAGTCATGGTATCGGACATCCGCAGGGTAGTGTTAAAGGAAACGGAATATTCCTTAGGGTCGATACCCGCATATTCCATAAAAGATTGGGAGAGCGTATCCTCATCCCCTTTCAGGGAGCCGTTCAGGGCGATGCCATAAAGGGCGTCATCGGTATGGGTCGCAATGACTTTTATGGTGTAACCTGCCGCGATTACGACAATGATGCCGACAATTACATACCATTTATAATAGGTCCAGAAGTAGGACAACTTTTTTTTAAAAGACTGCTCCTTCAGCTTCGCACGTTCTTCTTTGAATTCATCCATTACAGCCATGATTTTTCCGCCTTTTTATATATTTATATGCATATTCCTGAAATTTATCATAATAGCTGTTTTTTATATTGTCAATGAAGGGAATGTTAGCAGTTTCTAAAAAAAAGATAAAATAAGGGAAAGGATGACAGATTGCCTTGCTTTCTTTTTTGAGATGTAATATCATATTTTTATAACCTGTGCCGTGGTTAAAAAGCGGGACAGAGAATACGGATAAGGATAGGAAAATTATTATGAGTGAAACTTATGTAGAATGTCTGGTAAAAAAAGAATCTTCCACGATGGCGAAGCTGGCGCGTATCCTGCTTGTGATGCTGACAGTGGTTTTCTTCCTGCTTATGATGATGGGATTTGTGCTTGCTTTTATCGTGGTGCTGCTTGCAGGTTTTGGTGCTTATTTTGTGTATCTTTATACAGATCTTGAGTACGAATACCTTTATCTGGACAAGGAATTATCGATTGATAAGATTATGGCTAAGACGAAGAGAAAGAGAGCAGCTACCTTTGAGGTAGAGCGCATTGAGATTTTAGCGCCCATCAAATCCTACCATTTGGACAACTATCGCAATCGTACCTGTAAGGAGAAGGATTACAGTATTGGCAGAGAGGAACAGCCGGATAAGCGTTATGTGATGTATTATGACGGGAATCAGAAGATTATTTTAAGCCCTAACGAGGAACTGGTGAAAGTTCTCAGAAACGTTGCACCCAGAAAAGTATTTATGGATTAAGTCTTGACATTGGGTTTTAAGTCTGCTAAACTCAACAACAATTTATAAATATTTTATATTTTTATCACATATAAGGAGGAAAGAATGGGACAGATTATTGGCGAAGGAATTACTTTTGATGATGTGCTCCTGGTGCCGGGCTATTCACAGGTTATTCCCAATCAGATTGACTTGACTACGTGGCTGACAAACAAGATTAAGCTTAACATTCCTATGATGAGCGCAGGTATGGACACCGTTACCGAACATCGTATGGCAATTGCCATGGCCCGTCAGGGTGGTATCGGTATCATCCACAAGAACATGTCTATTGAGGCACAGGCAGAGGAAGTAGACAAAGTAAAGCGTTCCGAAAACGGTGTTATCACAGATCCTTTTTCTTTATCACCTGAACATACGCTGGCAGATGCAGATGCGCTGATGGCTAAATTCAGAATCTCAGGCGTGCCTATCACAGAAGGCAGAAAGCTGGTTGGTATCATCACCAATCGCGACCTTAAATTCGAAACAGATTTTACCAAGAAAATTAAAGAGTCCATGACGAGTGAAGGGCTGATTACCGCTCCCGAGGGTATCACCCTGGAAGAAGCAAAGAAGATTCTTGCAAAGGCAAGAAAGGAAAAGCTTCCTATTGTGGACAAGGATTACAATTTAAAAGGTCTCATTACCATTAAAGATATTGAGAAGACTATCAAATACCCGTTGGCTGCCAAGGACGAGCAGGGCAGGCTTTTATGTGGTGCTGGTGTAGGTATCACTGCTAACGTACTGGACCGTGTAAGCGCGCTGGTAGATGCTAAGGTAGATGTAGTAGTGCTTGATTCAGCACATGGACATTCTGAGAACGTGCTTCGTTGTCTGCGGATGATTAAAGAAAAATATCCTGATTTACAGGTGATTGCCGGTAACGTAGCAACCGGAGAAGGCACTAAGGCTTTGATTGAAGCCGGTGCAGATGCAGTCAAGGTAGGTATCGGTCCCGGTTCTATTTGTACGACCCGTATTGTAGCAGGTATCGGTGTTCCTCAGATTTCAGCAATCATGGATGCATATGCAGTAGCAAAAGAATATAACATTCCTATTATTGCAGATGGCGGTATCAAGTATTCGGGTGATATGACCAAAGCTATTGCTGCAGGCGGCAATGTATGTATGATGGGTTCCATCTTTGCAGGCTGTGATGAAAGCCCGGGAACCTTTGAACTGTTCCAGGGAAGAAAATATAAAGTATATCGTGGTATGGGTTCCATCGCTGCCATGGAGAACGGCAGCAAGGACCGTTACTTCCAGTCCGATGCCAAGAAGCTGGTACCGGAAGGCGTAGAAGGTCGTGTGGCATACAAGGGAACGGTTGAGGATACCGTATTCCAGTTAATGGGTGGTCTCCGTGCAGGTATGGGCTACTGCGGAACTCCTACGATTGAAGACCTGAAAAGGAATGGCCGGTTTGTCAAGATATCTGCCGCATCCTTAAAGGAAAGTCATCCTCATGATATTCATATTACGAAGGAAGCACCTAACTACAGTGTGGACGAGTAAGTAAGATTTTCATAAAATGGACAGGGAGAAATTCCTGTCCTTTTTTGTCGATGGTTATTGTGCATAAAAGTTGCATAATATGGTAGAAATATGCTAAAATAGCTATGAATTTAGGGAGTATAGGAATCTTTATTGTCATAATTTGTAGAAATAGAGGTTCTGATTATTAAGGAGGAAAAGGGTGCGGAGTATTAATATGGACGCAGAAGAAAGTACGCAGAGCATTTCTTATGAGAGCCTGGTTGACAGGGAAGAACTGCAGCGGCTGCAGGATGGCTTCTGCAAGGTTACAGGTGTCTGTGCATACTGTGTGAATGCTGAGGGAGAAATGCAGACTGCTGTTTCCGGTGATAGGGAAGACAGGAGGCTCATGCAGCCATATATGTCAAAACAGAATATTTCCCGGGTACTTTCCAGAGTAGAGGAGGGCTCTCTGGAAGAACTGGCAGTAGAGGACACAGAGGCAGAGAACCTGAAAATGGCAGCAATGTCAATCAGGATACAGGGTAAAAATGTTATTACCTGGATAGTTTTTTGTATTTTTTCGCAGGAAGAAGCGGGAGAGGAAACAGAGGGCAGGCTTACCGGATACCATCGTTCCATGACGGAAAATGAATTTTATCAGGTATTGGATTTGCTGCGGGAGAGCAGCAGGGCATTGCTGCTTAATAAAGTTTCCTGCGTCAGTGCACAAGCAGAGAGCATGAGGAATCGCTATTCGGCAGAGGAAATGAAGGATTCTCTGGGACGGATCGCTGCCATGACAGAGGTGGTACAGCTTTTGGATAGTGATGATGCGATAGAAATCATCATGAAAAAAGTGTTGCAGATAGTGGGGGAACATCTGCAGGTGACAAGCGGTCATATCTGTCAAATTTATGCGGCAACCAAAACTGCCGATATTTTGGCAGAGTGGTGCAAAAAGGGAGTTGTCCCGCCGTTTGAAAGAAATAAGAATATTAAGGCGGGCGATTTGCTTTTTACGGAGAAGCCTGTCATCATGTCTTCCGATAAAATTGATACCAATGAAGTTGCAAAGGGGTGGTTAGATTTCCATGTACGTGCCTTTGCGATATTTCCACTTATGAAAAGCGCCGGTGGTGGTATGTGCATCTGTTTTAACCAGTCTGAACATGACCATTTATGGACGGTTGAGGAAGTGAAGTTTATTTCGGATGCCGTAAAGGTGTTGCAAAGCATTCTGACGAAGCGAATTCAGAAAAATTCGCTGGCCAGCTCTTATGCATCACTGGAAGCGGTTTTGGATAATGTGGGATGCGGTATTTATGTAAAGGATGCTTCAACCGGTAAAGTGCTTTTTGCAAACCGGAAGCTGAAGAATACTTTTGCAAAGGAATTGAAGGACGGCAGCTTTGAACAGTTGTTAGAGCAGGGAATCCCCATGAATAAGCGGAGCGGCTCATATGAAATCCATTATATTGCAAGAGAACGCTGGTATGATCTTTTGTACACAGAGCTCACCTGGGTAGATGGCAGAAATGTATCTCTCTATTCGCTGTATGATATTACAGATAAAAAGATTTACCAGAAGAAAATAGAGCAGCAGGCGTATACGGACTTCCTGACCGGCCTTTATAATCGTATGTGTTGTGAAAGAGATTTGGCCTGGTATCTGGATGATGCAAAAAAGCGTGGTGTGCAGGGTGGACTCCTTTACATCGATTTGGATGATTTCAAGCATATTAATGACGGCCTGGGGCATCAGTACGGAGATGTACTTTTGAAGGCGATTTCGGGTGCTTTTTCCAGGATTGATGGCATCAGATCCACCTGCTACCGCATGGGAGGGGATGAGTTCGTCATTGTAATCCCGCCCGAAAGCTATGCAGAATTTGAGCGTATTATTGAGGACATACGGCTTATCTTTGCAAAACCCTGGTTTTTGAAGGATGCAGACTATTACTGTACCATGAGTATGGGTATCGTCACCTTCCCGGATGATGGGGTGAGCGTACAGGACCTTATCAAAAAGGCCGATATTGCCATGTATGAAGCAAAGAAAACCGGCAAGAACAGGATGGCAAGATATTCAGACAGCCTGGGCTCCAATTCCGGCAGGCGTCTGGATATGGAGAAGAATATGCGGGATGCTACCGTGGCCGGATATAAGGAATTTGAGGTTTACTACCAGCCGATTATTGATATTTCATTGCCAGGAAAACCCTGTACAGGTGCAGAAGCGCTGATACGCTGGAACAGTGCGGAATTAGGATTTATTCCACCGGCAGAGTTTATTCCGTTAGCAGAGTATCTGGGATTGATTAATCCTATTGGTAATCATGTTTTGAGAGAAGCCTGCAAGGAATGTAAAAAATGGAATGATAACGGGTATCCTAATTACAAGGTAAATGTCAATCTGTCGGTAGTTCAGCTCCTGCAACCGGATATCGTAGATATTATTGAACGCACCTTGAAAGAAACCGGTGTGAGGCCGCATAATCTCACTC
The DNA here is from genome assembly GCA_051888955.1 of Lachnospiraceae bacterium. Taxonomy (GTDB): domain Bacteria; phylum Bacillota; class Clostridia; order Lachnospirales; family Lachnospiraceae; genus Acetatifactor. The sequence goes on from JBJFCM010000259.1 coordinate 7,933, forward strand.
TGGAGGTAACGGAAAGCCTGGCTATTAATGATATGGCGCGTATGAAGGAGATTTTGACTAATATCAAGGCATTGGGTGTCCGGATTGCGCTGGATGATTTCGGAACGGGTTATTCCTCTCTGAATCATATCCGTGAGATTCCTTTTGATGTCATAAAGGTTGACCAGAGTTTTGTCAGGGATCTGGCAGAGGATGCTTATTCCCAGTCCTTTATCAAGATGGTGGCGGAGTTGGCAGAAACAATTGGCGTCAGTATCTGCGTGGAAGGTATCGAGACGAAGGAACAGTATCGGGTACTGGAAGGCATGAAGGTTAAGATGGTGCAGGGGTATTACTTTGACAGGCCTATGCCTACGAAGGATTTCGAGACAAAATATGCAGAAACGGCTTGAAATACATGCCGGAATCATGTAGTATATGTTTTATAAGGCTGCACAACTGGCGGAAGACGGCGTAAGCTGTTGTGGGAGTACCCACAGGGAGTGTAGTAATAAAAGAATGCCGACCGCCTGGGCGAACACATTATGTGCCGCTCAGGCGGTTTTTGTTTATCATATCTACCAGGAGGAAAGAAAATGAACATGTTATCTTTGGAACAGGAACTGAAAAGCAACAGCTATCCCGGAAGAGGTATCGTCATCGGTAAATCTGCTAATGGCAAATATGCGGTTACGGCATACTTTATCATGGGGCGCAGCGTAAACAGCAGAAACCGCGTTTTTGTGGAGGAAGGACAGGGTATCCGCACAGAGGCTTTTGACCCTTCCAAATTGGAAGATCCCAGCCTTATCATTTATGCGCCGGTAAGGGTTCTTGGTAACAAGACTATCGTGACAAACGGAGACCAGACCGATACGATTTACGAGGGAATGGACAGGCAGCTCACCTTTGAACAGTCCTTAAGATGCAGGGAATTTGAGCCGGATGGCCCCAACTATACCCCGCGTATTTCCGGTATCATGCATATTGAAAATGGTACCTACAATTATGCCATGTCTATTTTAAAGAGCAACAATGGAGATCCTTCTTCCTGCCATCGCTATACCTTTGCCTATGAGAATCCCAAGGCTGGTGAAGGACATTTTATTCACACTTATATGCATGACGGCAATCCGCTTCCCAGTTTTGAAGGAGAGCCTAAATTAGTCTCTGTAGAAGACGATATGGATGCTTTTACGGAAATGCTCTGGAACAGCTTAAATGAAGAGAACAAAGTATCCCTGTTCGTAAGATATATCGATATTGCTACCGGTGAATACCGCACCAGAATCATGAATAAGAACAAATAATCATAAGGAGACAGTGACCATGAATGAAATCGAATTAAAATACGGATGTAACCCCAATCAGAAGCCGTCCAGAATTTTTATGGAGGATGGCAGTGAGCTTCCTGTTACCGTTTTAAACGGCAGGCCCGGTTATATTAATTTTTTGGATGCTTTCAACGGCTGGCAGCTTGTAAAGGAGTTGAAGAAAGCGACCGGACTTCCGGCGGCTACTTCCTTTAAGCATGTATCCCCTGCGGGAGCGGCAGTGGGCCTTCCCCTTACCGATACATTGGCAAAAATTTACTGGGTGGATGATTTGGGAGAATTATCTCCTCTGGCATGTGCTTATGCAAGAGCCCGTGGCGCGGACAGAATGTCCTCCTTTGGTGATTTTATTGCTCTTTCCGATGTCTGTGACGAGGATACGGCCCGTCTGATTAAGAGAGAGGTTTCTGACGGCGTGATTGCTCCCGGTTATACGGAAAAGGCATTGGAACTCTTAAAGGCTAAGAAGAAGGGGGCCTATAACATCATTCAGATAGATGAATCCTATGTACCGGCTCCCATTGAGAAGAAACAGGTATACGGCATTACCTTCGAACAGGGACGAAACGAGCTGGATGTGGATGCAGTGCTTCCCGGCAACATTGTAACGAAGAATAAAGAGATACCGAAACAGGCGCTCATGGATATGAAGATTGCACTGATTACCCTGAAGTATACCCAGTCCAATTCCGTATGCTACGTAAAGGACGGACAGGCAATCGGCATCGGAGCAGGTCAGCAGTCCCGTGTACACTGTACCAGACTGGCAGGTCAGAAGGCGGATAACTGGTTCTTACGCCAGTCTCCCCAGGTGCTTTCTCTGGAGTTCGTTGACAGCCTGGGCAGAGCGGACAGAGATAATGCAATCGACAACTACATCGGTGACGAATATATGGATGTATTGGCTGAAGGAGCCTGGCAGCGTGTATTCAAGGTAAAGCCGCCTGTGTTTACCGCAGAGGAAAAGCGAGCATGGCTCGATAAACTGCAGGATGTTACCCTGGGTTCTGATGCTTTCTTCCCCTTCTCCGACAATGTGGAGCGCGCACATAAGAGCGGTGTGAAATATATTGCACAGCCGGGCGGCTCCGTAAGGGACGATCTGGTAATTGAGTGCTGCGATAAATATGATATGGCAATGACATTTACGGGAATTAGATTATTCCATCATTAGTCAAAAGGGCGGGGGCTATGACATTACAGGATTTAGAGAAGTATAAACAGATTACGATTCAGTGCCATGACAATCCGGATGCGGATGCGCTGGCATCCGGCTATGGTCTGTATTGCTATTTTACAAGCAAAGGCAAAGATGTCCGTCTGGTGTACAGCGGCAGGAATGAAATTCAAAAATCCAACCTCTGCCTGATGGTAGAGAAGCTGCATATACCGGTACAACATATCAAGCCGGAAGGAAAGGAAAGGCTTCATGTGGACGGTCTGCTGATTACAGTAGACTGCCAGTACGGAGCCGGGAACGTGACCGGCCTGGTTGGGGATGAGGTGGCCATTATTGATCATCATCAGGTGGAAATTGATAATGTGCCTATGAGTATCATCCATTCCAATCTGGGAAGCTGTTCTACCTTAGTGTGGAAGCTTCTGACAGATGAGGGCTTTACTGTGGATGATACAAACGGTCTGGGGACAGCCCTGTATTATGGATTGTATACGGACACCAATCAGTTTTCAGAATTATATAACCCATTGGACAGGGACATGAGGGATGCTCTTCCCTGTGATAAGAGCCTGATTACGCTGTTCCGCAATTCTAATCTGTCCCTGAAGGAACTGGAAATAGCAGGCATTGCCATGATCCGTTACAGCTATAATGATGATTATGAGTTTGCAGTTATCAAGGCACAGCCGTGCGATCCCAATATATTGGGACTTATCAGCGATTTCCTGCTTCAGGTGGATATTATCAAGACTTGTGTGGTGTTCAATGAGACGGGGGATGGCTATAAGCTTTCAGTCAGAAGCTGTGTCAAGGAAGTAAATGCCAGTGAACTGGCGGCATTTCTGACAGAGGGTATCGGCTCCGGCGGCGGCCATTATGAGAAGGCCGGCGGCTTTATCAGCCTGAAACGGTACGAGGAGAAATATCCGACACTGCATGCGGAAGGGTATTTCAACAATCGGATGACAGAATATTTTGACAGCTTCGAACTGATTTATACAGATAATTATGAGATAGATATTGCCGGTATGAAGCTGTATCAGAAAAAGAAGATACCGATTGGCTATGTGAAGGCAGATGAGGTGTTGCCTGTGGGGACGCCGATTACCATCAGAACCCTGGAAGGGGATGTAGAAATGATGGTAGAGGAAGACCTCTACATCATGATTGGTATCAAAGGAGAGGTATATCCGAACCGTCAGAAGAAATTTGAACAATCCTATCGTAAGCTGGAGAAAAAATACAGCTATGATGACTGCTGTGCAGACGGGGAGTATGTTCCGATTATCAAAAACAGGGCGGACGGAAAGAACCTGACCCTGACAGATTATGCAAAGTTGTGCATGCCAACCGGTGAAGTGAAGATTTATGCCCGCCCTCTGGAAAAAGGGGTCAAAGTGTTCACTGCCTGGGATAAGGGAAAATATATGCTGGGAAGACCGGGAGATTATCTGGCAGTCAGATGTGATGACCTGCATGACATATACGTAGTAGAAAAGGATATTTTTGCGAAAACCTATGATGAAGAAAAAATACACTTATGATGCCTTTATCAGCTACAGGCATACCGAATTGGATAAATTTGCAGCGGAAAACCTCCATAGACAGTTGGAGGCTTTTCGTTTGCCCGGAAAAATTTCTAAAAAGAAAGACGGACGTACGAAAATTGAAAGAGTATTCCGGGATAAGGATGAGCTGCCGCTTACCAGTAATCTGGAAGATCCGATTATGGAGGCACTAAAGGAGTCAGAATATCTGATTGTCATCTGTTCGCCCAGATTGCGGGAATCCTTGTGGTGCAAAAAGGAAATAGAAACCTTTATCGGTCTGCATGGCCGGGAGAAGGTTTTTGCCGTCCTGATAGAAGGGGAGCCGGAAGAGTCTTTCCCGGAAGAACTTTTATATGTAGAGGAAGCTGTGCAAAAGCCGGATGGCTCTACGGAAATCGTTAAAAAGCCTATGGAGCCGCTGGCGGCGGATATCAGAGGAAAAAGCAGGCATGCCATGAAAAAGGCGATGCGGACAGAAATATTGAGACTTCTTGCTCCTATGTTTTCTTTAAACTATGATGATCTGCGTCAAAGACATCGGGAAAGAAAGATGAAAAGGATTCTGACAGTATCTTTAGTAGGAGGAACTGTCTGTCTTTTATTTGGTACAGTCAGTACAGCTATGGCTCTGCGCATCCAAAGCCAGAAAAGACAGATAGAAGCGCAGACAGAGGAAATCAGGCAGCAGAATCAGACGCTTCTGGAGAATCAGGCAATCAACCTGGCAGAGGAGGCGGAAAGAAAACTGGAGGAGGGAGACCGGATAGGCGCCATCCGGACAGCAGCACAGGCATTGTCGGAATATGAAGGAATTACGATGCCCTACACACCCAGGGCCCAGTATGTCCTGACGGAAAGCCTGCATGTGTATGATAACGGATATTATATCAAGCCGCAGCATCAATTGAAAACAGCCGGTGTTATTGACTTTATGCTGCTTTCTCCGGATAAGGAGATTTTGTTGACTTATGACGCATCCGATGTTCTTACGGTATGGGATATCGGTGCGGGTACAATTGTGGAGGAAATCACAGATATATCCGATTTGTTTAACGAAAAGAATTGCACCTTTCTGGGGAAAGACAGAATTGCTTATGAAAATGTCGAAGGCAATATCAGCATTTATTCGATTGTGGAAAGAAGAGTGACAGATACACTGGAGGCCTCTTATCCTGTGGGCCTGTATGCAGACAATGAAGGCAGATATCTGCTGGTAACGGATATTGCTGAAATGATTCTGTATGATGGGGCAAGCTATGCGGAAATTGCAACATACGAAGCGGACGAAGGAAACGTTCTTGCAACAGACTTCCAATTTGATGAGGAAGGAAAATTCCTTGTATTTCAGGAGATGATATCACAGGAGGGTGCTTCTATCCTACAGGCAAAGGAAGGTCTGCTTTGCTTCTATGATTTGCAGGAGGGTACGTTTTGTACGCCTATACCGGTGGGTACCAACGGAATAGAGCAGGTACGGTTTGATGGTGATACGGCATATGTGCTGCTAAATTATAGCGGTGATGATTGGTCTTATATTCAGGCGACACTTCTGGCATGCCGTCCGGGGACCGGAGAGATTCTGTGGAAGCAGGAATATGTGGATTGCTTTGGAAGTTATCTTTTCAGACCTTATGCGGAAGGTGCTGAAAACCTTTTGTTTACCACGTCTTATGATGCGCGTCTGATTTCAGAAGCGGATGGTTCGGAATATGCACGTATTTCTTTGGGAAGCGATACGGCAGGAGGCGGTAGTTATCTTAGCCGGGATATGTTTTTATTGTTTACGCGAAGTGGTGAATTTTACTGCATTGCCGGGGATACTGCCCAGTCCTATTCTTTTCAGGCTAAATTCCTATGTCATTCCCAAAATGTCAAGAGGTTCATGGTGGCAAATGACGGTTATCTTGTGCTGCCCTACATTGACAACTGTGTGACGGTTTATGATTTTAGCCAGGGAGAGGATCTGACGGGAAGTGAAGATGAACTGCAGGTATCTGAGAATGATTGCCTGGAATATACGGAAGCGGTAGCATGTGCACAGGAGAAAGGGATTCAAAAGGCAGCTCTGGCACGATATGTGTTTTATAATGCAGATGAAACGCTCATGTTTATCAGTTATTCAGATGCAACACTGGAAATTTACGACACTTCGGATATGAGCCTGAAAGGCAATATGACAAATCTAAAGGATGATGTGTGGCAATTTCTGGGCGTTGACAAGGAAGGTAATATGCTTATAGGAGGGTACTCATACGGTTATATGCTGAACCCGGATTTGGAGCCTGTTGCCGTAATTGAAGGACTAGTCGGTGTGGATAAGGAAGCAAACAGGGTCATAATAAAGGATGGATCAGATCAATTGTATACAGCTCCTATCTATACAGTGGAAGAACTGCTTGCTAAGGCACAGGCTTTTGTGCTAAGATAAATAATACTTAAAGTGAAACGCGAAAGGGTAGAAGACTATGAGTGAAATTGAAAGCAGGAATTTTATTGAACAGATTATTGATAAGGACCTGGCAGAGGGCGTATATGATACCGTCCATACCCGTTTCCCTCCTGAACCCAATGGCTATCTGCATATCGGACATGCCAAGAGTATTCTTTTAAATTACGGACTGGCACAGAAATATCATGGTAAGTTCAACATGCGTTTTGACGATACCAATCCTACGAAAGAGAAGGAAGAATTTGTAGAGTCCATCAAGGCTGACATCGCATGGCTGGGCGCTGACTGGGAGGACAGGCTGTTTTTTGCCTCCAATTATTTTGACCAGATGTATGAAGGCGCGGTAAAGCTGATTAAAAAGGGCAAAGCTTATGTTTCGGATTTGTCGGCTGATGAGATACGAGAGTATAGAGGAACCCTGACGGAACCGGGAAAAGAGGATCCCTATTCCGGCAGAAGCATAGATGAGAATCTAAAGCTTTTTGAAGAGATGAAGGATGGCAAATATGCAGACGGTGAGAAGGTGCTCCGTGCGCGCATTGATATGGCTTCGCCCAATATCAACATGCGTGACCCGGTTATTTATCGTGTGGCACATATGACGCATCACAATACCGGTGATAAATGGTGCATCTACCCCATGTATGATTTTGCACATCCTATAGAGGATGCGATAGAAGGCATCACCCACTCCATTTGCACCCTGGAATTTGAGGACCACAGACCTTTATATGACTGGGTCGTAAGGGAACTGGAATATCCTCATCCGCCTAAGCAGATTGAATTTGCAAAGATGTATCTTACCAATGTGGTAACAGGCAAGCGATACATCAAGAAGCTGGTAGAAGAAGGAATTGTAGACGGCTGGGATGATCCCAGGCTGGTATCCATTGCGGCACTGCGCCGGCGTGGTTTTACACCGGAGTCCATTAAGATGTTCGTAGATTTGTGCGGCGTTTCCAAAGCCAATTCTTCTGCGGATTATGCGATGTTAGAGTATTGTATCAGGGAGGACTTGAAGCTGAAGCGCCCCCGTATGATGGCAGTGCTCGATCCGGTCAAGCTGATTATCGATAATTATCCTGAGGGAGAGAGCGAACTGCTTACTGCCCCTAACAATCTGGAAAATGAAGCATTAGGCAGCAGACAGATTCCCTTTGGTCGGGAATTGTATATTGAGCGGGATGATTTTATGGAAGAGCCGCCTAAAAAGTATTTCAGACTGTTCCCAGGCAATGAAGTGCGTCTGATGAATGCTTATTTTGTGACCTGTACCGGCTGCGTAAAGGATGAAAACGGTGTGGTGACTGAGGTACATTGTACCTATGATCCTGCTTCCAAGGGAGGCAATAGCCCGGACGGCAGAAAAGTAAAGGGAACCATTCACTGGGTACCGGTAAAGGAAGCTGTAAAAGCAGAAGTCAGATTGTATGAGAATATCATCGACGAAGAAAAGGGAGTATATAATGAGGATGGCAGTCTTAATCTGAATCCCCATTCCCTCACTGTATTAAAGGACTGTTATCTGGAGCCTGCCCTTGCGGATGCAAAGGCATATGACAGCTTCCAGTTTGTTCGCAACGGCTTCTTCTGTGTAGACTGCAAGGATTCCAAGGAAGGAGCACTGGTGTTCAACCGTATTGTTTCCTTAAAGAGTTCATTTGTCTTACCAAAGAAGGAGGATTAAGCATGGGCGGTTTATTGTCAGGACTTTCAAGCCTGGGACTGGGTAATCTTGAGAATGCTTCCATATATGACGAGCCCAAGGAAGAAAAGAATGAAAATAAAAACGTAAACAGCGTGCCCGAAGTTCAGGAGAAGGATTTGATATATGACCGCAGCTTTGAGTGCCCGGTCTGCAGCGCTAAAATTACCAGTAAGGTGATGAAGACGGGTAAGTCGAAGCTTGTGTCTACGGATAAGGATCTGCGTCCGGTATATGACGGAATAGATGCACAAAAATATGATGTGATTGTCTGTCCCAAGTGTGGCTTTGCGGCACTTAGCCGTTATTTTCAGCCAATGTCTTCTGTACAGGCGAAGCTGATTCAGGATAACATTACCCGGAATGTGCACATGAAATCCTATGCAGGTGAGATTTATACCTATGAGGAGGCGCTGGAGCGTTATAAACTGGCTCTTGCCTGTGCTGTCGTCAAACAGGCCAAGGCAAGCGAGAAAGCATATATCTGCTTAAAGTCTGCCTGGTTGTTGCGAGGATGGCAGGAAGAACTTTCTAAGGGAGCATCAGACAAGACCAGGCAGGAAGAACTGAAGGCAGAGGAAAAGGAATATCTTAAGAATGCACTGGAGGGCTTTATTGCGGCAAGCGATGTGGAGAGCTTTCCTATGTGCGGTATGGATGAGAGCACCGTGGACTATCTGATAGCCGTACTTGCATTCTGGTTCGGCAAATATGAAATATCCTCCAGGCTGGTGGCATCCATTCTGACCTCGCCTTCTGCCGGAGCGAGAACGAAGGACAGGACCAGAGAGCTGAAGGATGAAATTTTGGCAGAATTGAAAAGGACAAAGGGATAGACAGTAATCATGTATGATATGGCTATTGAACTGAAAGCTGATGGCACGAAATGCCTGTATGAACAGATATATGAACACATACGGGACGAAATAAAGAGAGGGAAGCTGCTTAGTGGTGAGCGGCTTCCCTCTACGCGTGCGTTGGCGGAATACTTGCAGATATCCAGAAGTACAGTGGAATTTGCTTATGAGCAGCTTCTGTCGGAGGGTTATATTGAGTCCAGACCGTATAAGGGATATTTTGTGTGTAAGGTGGAAGAACTGCCGATAGAAGAATTGCAGGCTGCACATTTTACAGTTGATTTAATGGAAGAGGATGAGCCTGCTGTAGCGGCTGGCAGGGGAGATGACGCTTCAGAGAAAGACAGGCCATTGTATGATTTTTATCCCAATGGACTGGATATGAGTGCCTTTCCTTTCGGCGTATGGAAGCGAATCACGAAAAATATTTTGAATGACAGCAATACGGAGTTATTTGCACTGGGAGAGCCCCAGGGAGACTATGATTTACGTCAGACGATTACCAGATATCTGCATTCTGCAAGAGGTGTTAATTGTACACCTGACCAGATTGTCGTTGGTGCAGGTAATGACTATTTGCTGCTTCTGTTGGAAAAGCTGTTGGGACGGCATGCGGGGATTGCCATGGAAAATCCCACCTACAAGAGGGCTTACCGTATTTTTAAATCTTTTGCCTATTCTATTGAAATAGTCGGCATGGATGAAAACGGTATGAGCGTAGAGGAACTTCGTAAAAAAAAGGTGAAAGCAGCTTATGTGATGCCCTCCCATCAGTATCCTACCGGAGTGACCATGCCCATAGGCAGGCGGATGGAGCTTTTGAAATGGGCAGCTGAGGAAGAGGAGCGTTTTTTGATAGAGGATGATTATGACAGTGAATTCCGCTACAAGGGCAAGCCGATTCCTTCCCTGCAGGGAGCGGATACGAGTGGAAAGGTTATCTATATCGGTACTTTTTCCAAGGCAATTGCACCGGCTATCCGTGTAAGCTTTATGGTATTGCCCCCCAGTCTTTTGAAAAAATACAGGGAAGAGTGCTATTTCTTTTCTTCTACGGTTTCCCGTATTGACCAGCGGATTTTGAATGAATTTATTCGTGATGGTTATTTTGAACGCTATTTGAACAAGACACGCAAGATTTATCGGGAAAAGCATGACATTCTCTTGCAGGAATTAAAACCGTTCCATAAAAAATTCCGGATATCCGGAGAGCATGCCGGATTGCATCTGCTTTTGATATGCAGGGATGAAAACATAGCAGAGCAGGAACTGGTAAGGCGCGCGTCAGAGGTTGGCGTGAAGGTCTATGCGCTTTCGGATGCCTGTATGGAGGGTGAAGCGGAAGGTCAGGATCATATATGGCATGGCCATGCGACCGTGATTTTGGGGTATGGGGGCATGAAGATAGAAGAAATAAGGGAAGGAATGGCAAAATTAAAGCAGGCATGGTTGTAAAACCAGCCTGCTTTTGTACTACTCTTCAGAAGCGTTTTCATCATCCTCATCAAAAAATTCTTCTACTTTTTCCTCAGTTTTTTCAGCAGCATCGGAAACAAGGGAAGAGAGTTTCTCGAAAGGCGCATCCTCGTTGGAGGCATCCTGTTCTTCTTTGGACGCAGCTTCTTCAGGGGAATTCTCGTGACTTAAGGCAACGTAAGAACGGTTAGATTCGGCATCCTCGAGGTCATCGCTGAAATCGTCATAATCATCATCCTCATCACCATTGAAGTTTGCAGAGAATTTCTCCTTATTCTGAAAATAATAATAAACACCAGCACATGCAGCGGCTGCAGCAGCCGTAAAGAGTAAGACTTTACCAAATTTTTTAGCCATGAAATTGCTCCTTTCATTATCCGGATACAAATTATTGTAATATAGACATTTTAATACTATTTTATGGAAAAAGGAAGAGATTATGTATAAAATTTTCATAAAAATGGTTTCCAGTTTTTTACCGCTTGAAGGAGGCGCCAGTTTGTGGTATATTTATAGTCTGACTGGTTAAGTCAATACAACAGTTTGGGCAGATAAAGGAGCGGTTTTATGAACGGAAAGTTTTTTGATTTGAAAAAGGAAAAGCAGGACAGGATAATCAATGCCGCCCTAAAGGTGTTTGCCCAGAACGGATACCGTCATGCCAGTACGGATGATATTGTCAGGGAAGCAGCTATCAGCAAGGGCCTGTTGTTCCATTATTTTGTCAGCAAGCTGGGGTTGTATACTTTTATTTATGACTACAGCGTAAGATATATGACGCTGGAATTAAAATCAGCGGTAGCACCGAAGGAAACAGATTTATTTGAAATTTTAAAGCAGATAGAGCAGGCTAAGGTACAGGCGCTCAGGGGATATCCTTACATGCAGCAATTCCTCACACGCTCGACGAGTGAGGACGTAAGTGAAGCTCTTATTGCTACAGAAGATATGAGAAATACACTTTCAGAGACCTATGATAATCTGCAGGCGCGGATGGATTTTTCCGCTTTGCCGGCCGGAATCGACGGCAGGCGTCTATGCAAGATGCTGGATTTTACTATTAAGGGCCTGATGGCAGAACGATTTCAGGATGCTTCCTTTCATCCGGATATGCTCTATAAGGAAATCGTAGATTATATCGATATGGTCAAAATCCTAACTTACAACCATTAGAAATGGTGTCGTTGCAAAATCAGCCCATTTCTATTTGTTCATTTTATAAACCGGATCTGCGGGGTAGCCACCCTTTAGCTTTTGCATCCCTCTCTGTATGGCATCCTTAGAATTCTTCCAGTCCGCATCCTTGTTGCGGTAGTCGAATTTTTCTATCAGCCAGGAAACATCTTCCGAGAGACGGCTTAAATTGTCATGCATCAGTTTACAGAGCATGTTATAAAATTCAGTACGTTCTTTGTCGGAAAGCTTTGTATCGCTGGCTTCACATAAATCACCAAAATGTGTCAGACAGAACCCCTTTCCGTTCTCAATTCGGGAACGAAAATCAGCATCTGTTTTATACATCATGAAAAAGGTATCCATATAGCGCTCATAATGCTCTTTATAGTAGTTACAGATGTAGCAGGAGGACTCTTTTTCCCTAACCCAGGCACTGACAGGGTTGGAACCGGCAGTATCCCTACGGAACTTGTCTTTTAGGGAAACATGTCCGGGTGTATAGGATTTCGTCTGCTTATCGAATTCTTCCAGCATACGTTTGTAGTGGGTCTTCAAAATCCAGCCGTTTCCCAGTGTATTGCCGTAATCGAACATTTTTTTGAAATGTGCCCTGCAAAAGCCTTGACGGTCTGTCTGGTCCCGGATGTCGCTTTCCATATAGGAGGAACCGGAGCCTAAGACGAAATCCAGAAGGTTCTGCTCAATCTGTCTTTCAATATGGCAGAAAGGACATTCGTCACCTGCATTTACGGCATCATTTAGTGGTATCATATATAACTGTTCTTTCATGGGCTTCCTTCTTTCCCTGCCATTTGTAATGGCAACATATCGCAGGCAAGCATATGTATGGTTTTCCTGCATAGACTGTTTATAAGCCAGTCATTTATAAATATTGTAAGGTATATGGTAATAAAAGGCAATTGAGAAAATTAAGAAATTTTTACTTGCGGTATATGTGATACACCGCTACAATTTTAAGTATAACAGGTAGAGTGAGATGTGATATAACGTGGTATTTAACAGTGTAACTTTTTTATTGGGTTTTCTTCCGGCTTTTATTCTTTTGTACTATCTTACCCCGGTAAAATACAGGAATATAACGCTGCTTGCCGGCAGTATTCTCTTTTATGCTTACGGCGAACCGATGTATGTATTTTTACTGATAGCTTCTGTGATAGTGAATTTTGCGGCTGGAAAGCTTATTGATATAAACGGACAAAAAAAGAAATCAAAAAGACGGGCGGTCTACATACTTACGGTGACGGTCGATGTATTAGTGTTAGCTTTTTTTAAGCTGATACCGCAGGTATCAAGGCTCTCTTCAATAGCCCGGTTATCTGCGCTAAGTTGGGTTCCGGAAGGTATCGGATTGCCGTTAGGTATCAGTTTTTATACTTTCCAGATTCTTTCCTATCTCACCGATGTTTATAGAGGGGATATCAGGGCAGAGAAGTCGCTTGTCCGGCTGGGAACCTATATCAGCATGTTTCCACAGCTTGTGGCGGGGCCCATTGTCAATTACAGTGAGGTTTCTGCCGATTTGCGTAAGCGTTCTTACAGACTGGCAGACGTGGATAAGGGGCTGAAGAATTTCGTGTGGGGACTGACGATGAAGGTGCTTTTGGCGGATAGACTGTCCATTCTCTGGCATGAGATGCAGACGACGGGATTTATCAGTATTTCCACACCCCTTGCCTGGATGGGAGCAATCGGGTATTCCATGCAGATTTATTTTGACTTCTACGGATATTCCCTTATGGCGGTAGGACTTGGACAGATGCTTGGATTTTCCCTGCCGGAAAATTTCAACATGCCATATATGGCAAAAAGTGTGCGGGATTTTTACAGAAGATGGCATATGACACTGGGAAGGTGGTTTAAAAACTACGTCTACATTCCTCTGGGAGGAAGCAGAAAGGGAATGCTCCGCACCGTTTTTAATCTGTTTTTGGTATGGGTGTTAACTTCCTTCTGGCACGGCGGCAGCATTAATTTTTTGCTGTGGGGATTGAGCCTATGGATGCTGATTGTATTGGAACGCCTGCTTGACAGAAAAGGAAGACTGGATAAAAGTAAGGTATTTTCCCATATCTATGTGCTGCTGGTCATTCCGCTCACATGGATGTGCTTTGCCATTCCCGAACTGGCAGACTTAAAAGTTTATTTTGGCCGGATGTTTGGTTTTATTGCAGGACAGAATGTGAATGCAGCTGATTTTTCAAAAGCACTGGGCAATTATGGACCATTGTTCCTGACAGGCATCGTATTGTGTACACCGGTACCGAAGCATTTGTTTGAACGCTATAAGGATACGATTGTCGGTATGCTTATATTGGCGGGATTGTTCTGGCTGTGTGTATGGCGGATTATGGTGGAAGGAAACAATCCTTTTATGTACTTCCGGTTTTAGTGTCCGCAGATGAATTTGTATGATAGAGGAAAAATAATGAAACAGATACAAAATTTGAAATATATGCGTTTTATTTTGATACTTGGGATTACCGGCATCTGTTTCTTTACGGGGAAGCAGCTTGTTCAGTATCGACAGGATATCAGTGCATTTAATCCGGCAAAAGAGGATGGGGAACAGAATGTAACGTATGAAACGATAGACGGACAGGAGGAAAACCTTGAAGCCGGAGACGGAGGAGAGTCAGTGGCGGATGTTCCTTCATCTACGAATGAGCCGGTGCGGGAAGAGGATATCGAACCTGTAGAAAAACAGCTTGTATATGAAACGGTGGATGAGTCCTATTTTGATGATGCGGTTTTTATAGGGGACTCGAGAACAGTGGGGCTGTCTGACTACGCCGGACTTGACGATACGACTTTTTATGCCTCTACCGGATTGACGGTTTATAAGCTGTTCAGTTCAGAAATCGTGCCTGTGGAAGGCAGCAAACAGAAAAAGACGATTGAAGAAGCACTTTCCGAAAAGCAGTTTGCCAAGATATACCTGATGATAGGTATCAACGAAATGGGAACCGGGACAGTGGATACCTTTATGGAAAAATACAAAGAAGTAGTGGCTCATTTACAGGAGCTGCAGCCGGATGCCATCATTTATGTGCAGGCTATTATGCGGGTCAGCACAGAGCGGTCTGCCCAGGGGGACTATATCAACAATGAGGGCATTGATGCAAGAAATACAGAGATAGCAAAGCTGGCGGACAATCAAAGGATATTTTATCTGGACGTGAACCCATATGTCTGTGATGAGGATGGAGGTCTGACGGTGGACTATACCTTTGATGGGGTACATCTGAAAGCGAAATACATCGATATCTGGAAACAGTTTCTCATGGAGCATGCAATTTGTGTAAATAATTGTTGACGTTTCCTTCTCCTTTGGATAAGATGGAAGATAAGAATTTATAAAAATTTAATAATGTCTGAAGGAGGAATAAAATGAGCAACGAGAAAAAAACGCAGAAGGTAGTGCTGGGCGAAGGCGGTATTTATGATGCCAGACAGCTTGGTGCTCCCAAAATGGTGGTACTGGGACTTCAGCATATGTTCGCAATGTTTGGAGCTACGATTTTAGTTCCTATGCTGACAGGTCTGGATGTGTCCACGACCCTGTTATTTGCAGGACTTGGAACATTACTGTTCCATCTGATAACGAAAGGGAAGGTACCGGCATTCTTAGGTTCCTCCTTTGCTTTCCTGGGCGGATATTTTGCAATTGCGCCTATGATTGACGGCAAATCCAATACAGAGATGATTCCTTATGCCTGCTTTGGTGTGGCTTGTGCCGGTCTGGTATATCTGATTCTGGCTGCACTCATCAAGGTCTTTGGGACAAGCAGAGTCATGAAGTTCTTCCCGCCTATTGTTACGGGGCCTATTATCATAGCAATCGGTCTTACCTTATCCAAGTCGGCAATTGATAACTGTGCAAATGACTGGCCTATTGCACTGGTTGCAATCGTGCTTGTAATCGTCTGCAATATCTGGGGCAAGGGAATGGTTAAGATTGTGCCGATTATTATCGGTGTAGTTGGTTCCTATGTGGTTGCAGCCTGCTTTGGCAAGGTGGACTTTTCCCGTGTGGCAGAGGCAGCGTGGATTGGCAATCCAATTAAATGGAATCAGACGGTATTCTATCTGTTTGGACATGGTTTTGACAGCGGCATGCTGATTACGGCTGTGATTACCATCGTGCCGATTGCACTGGCTACTATGGTAGAACATATCGGCGATATTTCCGCAATTTCTTCTACAGTCGGAAAGAACTATATCAAGGATCCCGGCCTGCATCGCACTTTGACAGGTGATGGTCTTGCTACCACGATTGCTTCTCTGTTCGGTGCACCGGCCAATACTACATACGGAGAGAATACCGGCGTATTGTCTCTGACAAAGGTTTATGACCCGGCTGTTATCAGAATTGCAGCATGCTTTGCAATCCTGTTTTCTTTCTCCCCTAAGTTTGCAGCAATCATCGGATGTATGCCGGCAGCTACCTGCGGCGGTGTTTCTCTGGTGCTTTACGGTATGATTTCCGCAGTCGGTGTCCGCAACATCGTGGAGACCCAGACAGACTTTACCAAGAGTCGCAATGTCATCATAGCAGCGCTGATCCTGGTGTTGTCCATCGGTATCAATTACAGCACTATCGGTTCGATTTCTTTCCAGGTATTTGGAGCAACCATCAGCCTGTCCGGTCTGGCAGTAGGTGCACTTACCGGTATTGTGTTGAATGCAATCCTGCCCGGTAAGGATTACAAGTTTGACGAAGAGAAGCCGGATGATACTGGTGTAAATTTCGGAACAGGAAGATAATCTGCCGTATGCTGAGAGTACGCAGAGTGGTCTGAAGTCTATAAAGAGTGAATGGTCCCCACAGCGCAGGAAAGCAGATGTGCTGTGGGGTTCTTTTTGTTCTCTCAGGGAGAATATAATAGAGAGCGTGGCTGTATCAGCATATTGGGGCTAAAGGTGAATGAAATATTACACCGGGCGCATAGCCGATGGAAAGGAAATGAATATGAAGGTAGTGGATATGCACTGTGATACTATATCGGAACTGCTTAAAAGAAGACAGCAGGGAGAAACAGTATCTTTATGGGAAAACAGTGGTCATTTAGATTTGCAGAAAATGAAAAAAGGGGAATATCTTTTACAGAATTTTGCGTTGTTCGTGGAGATGAAGCACTGTGGGGACCCATGGCAGCAGGTGCAGGCGCTTCTTGAACTCTATACGCGGGAAATAGCAGCGAACAGAGAAATGATAGCACCTGTGCGCACCTATGAGGATATTGAGAAAAATGTGGCAGAAGGCAGGATGTCCGCCCTGCTTACGGTGGAAGAAGGCGGTGTATGCGGAGGCGATTTGGAGAAGCTGCATACTCTGTATGAACAGGGTGTGCGGATGCTGACGCTGACATGGAACTATCCGAATGAGCTGGGATATCCTAATCTGGATAAGCAAAAGAGGCAGCAGACTTTGGAGTATCTGAATACGCCCGATGTAAGAAACGGCCTGACTAAGACCGGCATTACATTTGTGCAGGAAATGGAAAGGCTGGGGATGATAGTGGATGTATCCCACCTGTCGGATGCAGGCTTTTATGATGTGCTGGCACATACCAAAAAGCCTTTTGTGGCAAGCCACAGCAATGCCAGAAGCGTATGTCCCTGTGTGAGAAACTTAAGCGACGATATGATTAAGAAACTGGCAGAGCGGGGCGGTGTGACAGGACTCAATTACTGTGCGGATTTTTTGACCCAGGTCCCGATTGGCAATCCGAACCCGGGAACTATCGAAGCAATCGTGAAGCATGCCAGACATATCGTGGCGACAGGTGGCATAGAATGTCTGGGGCTTGGCAGTGATTTCGACGGCATCGATACCCATGCAGAGCTGCCGGGAGCCGACAAGCTGGAAAGACTCTGGGATGCCCTGCAAAAAGGCGGCTTCTCGGAGGATGCGTTGGATAAGATATTTACAGGGAATGTGCTGCGGGTCTATAAAGAGGTGCTGCAGCAGAAGTTTTAAGGTAAAACATTTAGAAAGTAAGTGCTTGACATATTTTAGGAAGGCTTTTATAATAACTTTAATTTCATATTCAAGCTATTGATTGAGAAAAGCAATGATAAGAATAAGTAGTGCAGAGGGAAACATACAGAAAGCTGCCGGCTGATGAGAGGCGCATGGGAAGCTTTGCATGAATACATCTTTGAGCTTCGCACCCAAACGCAAGGAGTAGGCTGCGACGGATCCCGCACACGTTATAGTGCTAGAGTATCGCCCCAGGCTGTACTCGAAAAGGTAAGCAGCGTGAGCTGTTTATGAACATGAGGTGGTAACACGAGATAT
>JBJFCM010000260.1:0-5299 GCA_051888955.1 Lachnospiraceae bacterium
CATACCGGTTAAAAAATCTTCTATCTCTGCCCGCGTCACGCATAAAAGAGGGCGTATGATATCCGGTCCGTCTCCGCCATATCTGATAGGCCGGATGCTCCCAAGCCCGGTCAGACCGCTTCCCCGAAACAGGTTGAACAGCATGGTCTCCGCCCGGTCATTTAAGTTATGGGCCACAGCGATTTTGCCCCTTCCCGGCAGAGCCTGCGCCGTTGCAGTTTCTGTCTGTCCCCGCAAAGACTGTGCCGCTGCAGTTTCTGTCTGTCCCCGCAAAGACTGTGCCGCTGCTTCCTGCTGCAGCACCTGTGTAAAGGCTTCATAGCGCACCTGTCTGCCGGCTTCCTCTGTGGAAATACCTTTTTCTTTGGCAATGGCTTCCACATCCTTTTCTACCAGAAAGAACGGCACGCCGCATTTCTCACACAAATCCTTTACGAATGCCGCATCCTTACCGGCATCCGACCGGATTAAGTGGTTTACATGCACCGCTACAAGAGTAAAGGGAATTTCTTTTTGCAACGCAGACAACACAAGAAGGAGGCATACGGAATCCGCTCCTCCTGACACACCTGTCACAACAGTATCGCCTGCCGACAACATATGGTATTTTTCAATATATGCGCTGACTTTTTTAAACATAGCTCTATCATAATAGGTTTACAGAAAAAAAGCAAATACAAAATAAGATGCTGCAAAGCCGGTCGGCTTTACAGCATCTCATATTCCCTTATTCAAAATTTACAATAGCGTTTGGTTCCTTGATACGAAGCGCCAGCGTTTCCAAAATTCGCAGAGAGTGGTTCAAATCCTTTAATTCCAGATATCCCACACCCAAATCGGCACCCACAGCCAGGTCCATATACTGTGGCTCAGCACAGACTAATACTGCCTTGCCGGCCCCGAATGCCCCTGTCGTATAAACACGGCCGTTTACCAGCTTTGCAATACGGTCCAGTTCTAACATGTTGATGCCCGGCTGAATGCGTTCAAGCTCCAGATATAATTCCGGAGAAAGTACTAACGCATACCGCCCCAGATAGTTGTTGGCAGCCAGATAGGCAATGCCGCGGGCAATATCCTGAAAGGCATCCTCTCCTTCCTTCCAGTTTCCCCGTTTAATTTTATGGGAATCCTTGGCGGTAAACAAGCCTTCCATGCCCAGCTTATTATTGCCGAAAAGAATCAGGTTGTCCTCTTTTTTTGCCGCTCTCTGAGCAGCTGCGGCTGCAGCAGACAGATCCAGGGGCCAGTTATTCTTTTCGCTCTCCTCTATTTCACGCCACAAAAGTGTAAAATCCTCATAGAGCTGCGGCAATTCCAGTATCTTTCTTCCTGTAATACGGCCAAAGCCATCTATCTGCTCTTCCTCCTTTGCAGGAGTGTTTACCGGTACTGTGGATACGCCGGCTCCCAATGGACCGAACAAGCTTAAAAACCGGCGGCAGACCAAATGTTTCTTGGCTGTCTCCACTACGGTGTTATCAATCTGTGCCCAGATTTCAGAAGAAAACGGAGCACTTTCCCTTGCAAGATAATCCATATGAACATCCCCTTTCTAATCATCCAACAAACTGCCGACAGTAGAAGCAGGAGCAGAGGTAACAGGAGGCTCTTTAACGGAAGTTTCCAAAGTCTCAAGCAACTCTCTGACTTCTCCTTCCCCTTGAAGGAAAAGCTCGGTTTCCTTAGGGTCCAGATACCGCATCAGGGTTATCAATTCGCCCACATGTACTCTTTCCTCATCCCGGATGTCAGCAAGAACCGCTTTTGCCGCCGGATCATCGGTAGCAAGATAATGTGCATCATATAAAAACATCGCTTCCAGCTCTCCGGCTATATCCACCCTTAAAGCCTGCATCAGCTCTGCACCTGACATTTTACGGTCAACATTTCCTTGAAACGGATTAGCAAAACCTGCCATAAATATCTCCTCCTTTTTCTGTTTTCTATACCTTGAATATAGAATGAAAAAGAGAGAAAATCAATTTATGTGGGTGTTTCTTGACGAAACCTTTACAACTCAATCCATATTGTCCCACATGCCCAGCACCAGTACCGTCATGTCATCCCGGATCCGCCCCCTTGCTTTTCTGAGCACAATCTGCAAAAGAGCCTCTGCCAGCTCTTTGGGATTCTCCTGCTCAAGGCTCCCCAAAATTTCGCAAAGGTCTTCTTTATAGTCACATTCCTCCATAGCATCGGTAATTCCATCCGACAACAGAAAAATATAGTCCCCGTCCATCAGCCTGCGGCAGGCACACTCCCCTTCCACTCCTTTAAAAATACCGAGAGGCAGCGTACCGGTAGATATCTGTTCTACCATATGGCCACGCTTGATAAAGGATGGCGCTGCACCTATTTTGGTAAACTCACAGACACCGTCATACAGATCCAATTCACAGATATCCAGCGTAGACATGTTCTGCTCTTCACCCTTTGCCATCAGGGCACTGTTTACCAGATTTGCCGCCGCACCCGGCCGGTAACCTGCTTCAATCAGCTTTTCCATCAGATCCAGAACGATTTCACTGTCTTCACAGGCTTTCTCACCGGAACCCATACCATCCGATAAAAGCAGGGTGATCTTCCCCTTTTCCGACTCCAAAATAGTATAGTTATCTCCTGATTTCGGCTCCAGCTCCTTGACCGCCTTCGCCACTCCCGTCAAAACCGCAAACCGGGCTTCCTCCACAAAGGTGTATCCACGCATATCGCTGTCTATGTAATACGGGCAGTTCATGGATGGCACCAGCCTGATATCCATAAGCACGGACATCATATCGGCCGCCTCCTCTGCGCTGACACCACCGGCCCTTTCAGCCCACATGGTAAGGCTGATTTTGGTGCGCCCCCGCCTGTTTTCAATAAAATATAAATCACTGACCATGATTCCCTCATCCCCCATGGCCTGTAAAATCTGCCGGCATTTCCGGTCCGGAAAGGGTCTGTAGGAAAAAACCTCTCCCGCTACCTGCGCCATCACGCCCGCCATTTCATTCAGATTTTCTGCGAGCATGCATCTGTTCTCCCAAAGCTTTCTATTATAAAGACGACTCTGTCTGGATTCCTCTCCCTGCTCCCATTTGAAATCCTCATCCAGCGATTTGGCTATCTCTTTAAAGGAATCCGCATATCCCAAAAGCTTCTGTTTTCCGTATTCAGACAATAGAAAGGCTCGTTCCGTTTCTTTCTCCTTGAATAATCTTTTCATATCCTGACCTCCAAACTACGCTTGTCCGGTTAAACGGCTGCCTTTCCATTATAAAAAAAGCCTGCCTCGCATTTTGTCAAATAAATGCGTCAGGCAGGCCTTTTCCTACGACAAAAATTTTACAGAATTATTCATTCTGCTTAAATATAATTTCACCTTCATACACCAGTCCCAGCTTATCGTGGGCAACCTCTTCCACGTAGCCTTTGGTATGTGTATACTTTTCAAATTCTTTTATCTCTTCGGCTCTTGCTTCTTCGTCTGCAATCTGGCTGTTCAACTGCTCGATTTTTGCCTGGTTAGCTTCCAGCTTTGCACTCAGCTCGACTCTTTTCACAGCCACCACCACAAGAATCATAACCACGACCAGTGTCACCAGAAACATACTGAACCGGTTCTGACGTCTTCGGCGATAGACCGCTTTCTTTCTCTTTCTACCCGTTGCCATATATTTCTCCCAGTCTCTGATTTATTGTTTACATAACACTATTCTAAGCAATTTTATAAGACGCGTCAACTTCTTTTTTACAAAGGTCGATGCCCGTTTTGCGCTATTTGCTGCCTTTTTACCGGTTTTCCTGCCTTTCATGGCAAAGAACCGGAAGGGTTTCCCAGCAATTCCCAGTATTTTCTTTAAAAAGTTTAAAATAGCAGAAATTCCACAGGACACCCATTTTACAAAAAAAGGGCTTATCGTTCTTCTATATGCAAGCATACCGGCCAATGCGCCTAAAATGGCAAACCACCGAAGGGTACCGTTGCTCTGGGTATGCATCAGATAAAAAACACTGATAGCACAGAACGTCCAAAACAAAATATCCTCCAAAGAAACAAAAAAACAGTTGTGTGTGCAAACTCTTCTCCATATACGAAAAATGTCGTACACAAAGGTGATAAATACCCCCATAGCAAGTGAGTAGAGCAGAAAGAGATTTTCACTGATAACAAGACTGCTCATAAAGCTTACCTCTACTTGAACAGCTTAGACAAAAGGGATTCGTTTTTGCTACCGGAACCGGCACTCTCAGAATAGGTAAGGCTATCGATTTTTCCATCTACATCGACTTCACCTTTGTCTAACATCAGCCGGTTCACATGCATATCTTCTCCCTTTATCATCAGCATGCCCTGGTCTGTTTCCAGCAGAATTTCATGGACATCAAAGGACAATACATCATTTACTCCGTTGATAGTACATGTCCTTCGGTTGGTCAGCATGATTTTATGTACCCGTTTATTTGCACTGTTCAAATCTTCCATGAAAATACCCCCTGCCATACTTTATAACAGTATATTAGAGGGGGTCCGGATTTATACATATTTGAATAACTCTTTTGCTTCGTCTTTTTTTACAGTTTCCTGTACACTTAATACCTCTACCTTCACATCCTTGTTACCAAAAGAAATCGTGATGATATCTCCTTCCTTCACATTGGCAGATGCTTTGGCAGGCTTATCATTTATCAGTACTCTGCCGCTGTCACAGGCTTCATTTGCCACAGTACGGCGCTTGATCAACCGTGATACCTTCAGATATTTATCAAGTCTCATTCTTATTCTCCTTATTCTTATTCACATTTTTATATTTTTACCTTCACTCTTCATCTCAAAAGACTAAAGCTTGTATTCCATCTGAACATCACAAGGTTCTTCTTCCGCCAATTTCGTATTTATCTCCTTAGCATGAACGCACCCAAGTGCTTTATAAGCCGCCTGTGACTCCTTAGAAGAATGTGCAGAAATATATAATTTCTCGGCTTTTAGTGTTCTGGCCACATCACACCCCAGTTCAAATAACCTTTTTCCAATTTTTCTGCCTCTGAAATTTTCTGAAACCTGAAATTCCACCAATTGAACATACTGCTCTCTGCTTCCAAAAAAATCAGTTCCAATAGTTATATATCCAATCACAGTACCGTCCTCAAATGCACCGTAACCTATAATATTCTCATCCAGACTTTCAGAAATATTTTTTGCTATGCTTCTGCGTTTTTCCAAATCCCATTCTTCAGTAAATTCAATGGGCAGGAGTTTCCACTCTCCATCAACATTTCGCCAACACTGCGTTACATCCTGATGACGCACAAA
>JBJFCM010000261.1:0-5247 GCA_051888955.1 Lachnospiraceae bacterium
CCCTGGTCTACGATAATCATACACTGGCCTTCATTCACCGCTACAATAGAGCCATTGCTGATGATATTGTCGCTTCCCTTGGTATTGCTGTTGCGCCCCTGATTGACACGTGTCTGCCCTTTCACCATCAGTACGTCGCTGCTTAAAGAATCACAGTAGAAATACTCGCGCCACTGGTCTGCCATCAAGGAACCGATTGCATCTTTTGCTGCTTTAATTAAACCCATTTCTCTTCCTCCATCAATATGTATTTTATTTCTATACCAGTTTATGAACACTTTTGCTATTATTGTATCAAATTATCCTTCTTTTCTCAACAAGTTTTACAATAATTTGACTTTTTTCTTTACAAGGAGCCTTTTTTTGCATAAACTGTATATAAAATATATTATAGCAGATAAGGGAGCCATCACCATGGGAAAAAAAGCTACAAAAGCCGCCGATAATATGTACTATCTTGCACGTTACGAAGCGTCCAGGACAAACGATGATTTTACAAGCCGTGAAAAAGCCGCCGAGATTATCGGAATAGACCGCACCAGGCTTGCACGCATCGAACTGGATGCCATCGTTCCCTATCCGGAAGAGGTTTTGGCCATGTCACGCACCTATAACTGCCCGGAGCTTTGCAATTCCTACTGTGCAAGAGAATGCTCTATCGGAAAAACCAGTGTCAAGGAAGTGACCATTGACGATTTTGACCGTCTGGCTCTCAAGGTACTGGGCTCACTAAAAGATATCGATGATTTGCGTTTATCTCTCATTGCCATTTCCGAAGACGGTGTTATCTCCGAGTCCGAGCGTCCTGCTTTCCAGCACATTCTGGATTCTTTGGAAAAAATTTCTACCAACGCCAAGGCGTTGCAGCTTTGGGCCATCAAAAACATCCACCTTGAGTAGTGCGTTTGCTGTCGACATTTTACGATTGCCTGCCACGCACTCTTTCCCATCAGTTCTATAAAATAAAGCATCACGAAAACTGGAGGTCTTTATGAAAAAGAGTTTATCGCTGGTGCTTTTATTGTGTCTTACTTTTCTAACCGGATGCAACAGTAAACCCACCGGCAGCAATCTTACACCCGTTACCTTAAATGAAGTGGCGCACTCCATTTTTTATGCACCCATGTATGTAGCAATTGAAAAAGGATATTTTGCGGAAGAAGGCATCAATTTACAGTTGGTGACAGGCTTTGGAGCGGACAAAACCATGACCGCTCTGCTTACCGGTGAAGCCGACATCGGCTTTATGGGCAGTGAAAGCACCATATACACCTACGCAGGCGGTACCAAGGATTATTGTATTAACTTTGCCCAGCTTACCCAGCGGGCCGGTAACTTTCTGGTAGCCAGAGAACCGATTCCCGATTTCAGCTGGGATATGCTGATTGGCGCTGATGTATTGGGCGGCAGGCCCGGCGGTATGCCTGAAATGGTATTTGAATATATCCTTTTGAAAAACAATATCGACCCGAAATTGGATCTGCAGATTGACCAGAGTATCGATTTTGGCTCCACAGCTGCTGCTTTCTCCGGCGGGCAGGGAGATTTCACCATTGAATTCGAACCTCATGCTACCGCACTGGAGCAAAAAGGAGATGGCTATGTAGTCGCTTCCCTTGGAGAAGACTCCGGCTTCGTTCCTTACACCGCTTTCTCTGCTAAAAAGAGCTATATAGAAAGCAATCCCGATACCGTTCAGGCATTTACCAACGCCCTGCAAAAGGGAATGGACTATGTAAACTCCCACACCCCGAAGGAGATTGCAGAGGTAATACAGCCGCAATTTGCCGAAACAGACAGGGAGACACTCACTACTATCATAACGAGGTATTATGACCAGGATACCTGGAAAGAGGATCTGGTATTCAGTGAAGACGCTTTTACGCTGCTGCAGAATATTCTGGAAGAATCAGATGTGTTGGAAGAAAGGGTACCTTATGAGGTATTGGTGAATACGGAGTTTGCGGAAAAAGCGAAATAAAAGAACGGGAAGCGGAACCTATTTCCTTCCGCTTCCCTGTAATGATTCACTATAAAATTCTACTACCCTTATTTTACAAATTTGATTTGATTTTTTCTATCATGGCGGTGTATTCAGCATCGGTCAGATATACTTTGCCGGGGTTCATCTGGAAGGTGCCTCCCCATTCGTCACCGTCTTTATATTTAGGGCACAGGTGCATGTGCAGATGGCATCCGGTATCCCCATATGCTCCATAGTTCAGCTTGTCGGGGTGAAAAGCTGCATGAATGGCTCTGGCTGCATGAGCTACATCCGCCATGAAGGCATTCCTGTCCTCATCACTGATATCTATCATTTCACTGACATGGTCCTTGTAGGCTACGATACATCTGCCGGGCTTGCTCTGTTCTTTAAATAAGATCAGGGTACTCACCTGCAAATCACAGATATAGATACCAAACTTATCCAAAAGTTCTCCTCTCATACAATAACCACAATTTTCATCCTTCTTTATTTCTGCCATGGTTCTTTTCCTCCTGATTTATCTACTTTGAAGTCTCTTCTTTTTTATTGCGCAATTCATCCACCAGTTTTTCAATCAATAGCTTCTTGGTGTACACATCAAAGCTCAACAGGCAAATGAAGGAAAACTTTTTCAGGAAATCCCTGTCTTCATCAGGTGCATCATCAAAGGTTTCTTCCGCGCGTCTGAATTTATCGCAGACATCCTTTTTCAGAATCTCCACCTGTTCCTGTTCCATGCCGAATACTTCATTATAAATATCTTCCAAAGTAAACTCTTCTTCTGTCTTGAAGAATTTCTCTGTAATCGGCTTCAACAGGGTCTGTATGTCATTGATAGACATAATATTTTTATAATAGTATATAAATATCAATAGAAGCATGTGCTCCTTGGAATATTTTTTCTTTTCCGGAGGCGGCAGGAGATCATTTTTGGCATAATTATTGATCATGGTCTTGGTCAATACCTTATCTTCTCCCGGATTTCTGGTCGTTGTCCGAAGCCGCTTGTCCATAAAGGTTGTAACCTGATCCATATATAAATCTATATTGGGAATATCCTCAGGCTTAATATATTCAATCCTCGTAAAACTGTCCAATATACTGTTCAATAAATCCTCTGTATTAATCGTCATGTAACTATCTCCCATTCTCAGTAGATTTCCGACATGTATTCTATTATTATATAGTATTCAATACTACATGACAAGTTTTTTCCTTGTAAAAGAGCAGAAATTTTATTACTTTACTTTATAACTTTAATATGTTAAAATGCACTTGATTGGAACTGTAAAATTTTACAGTGCAAAAGTATTTAGTGAGGTAAGTGTATGAACAAGAAAATCAAGACCGCCGCAGTGGATTCTCTTTTTGATGCCATCTTAAGTCTGGAGAACCGGGATGAGTGCTATAGTTTTTTTGAAGACCTTTGTACCGTGAACGAACTGTTATCCTTATCTCAGCGTTTTGAAGTGGCCTCCATGTTAAAAGATCACAAGACTTATCTTGAGATTGCAGAAAAGACAGGTGCATCCACCGCTACTATCAGCCGGGTAAATCGTTCCCTGAATTATGGGAATGACGGCTACGAACTGGTTTTTAACAGAATCAACAAATAATACTAAAAAGAAAATGCGATGGTTATGCCATCGCATTTTCTATAAACCCATTCTCGTTATGCTTCCGTCGTTTCCTCTACCGTAGCACTCGCAGCTACGGACTCCGTGCTTTCTTCTGTAACCTTTGCTTCTTCTTCCGCTTCTTTCAGAGCTTCCCTCAAAGCATCTCTTGCAGACTTCTTACCAGCCCTCTTTTCTCTGGGCGGGCGTCTTCTTCCTTTTTCCTCTTCCTGATTCATATCGCATTTTCCCTGGAAAATTGCTTTTTCATCAATCACAATCGAGTCTGTCCTGATATCACCGATTACCCTGGCCGTAGAAGTCAGCTCTGTTTTTTCAGGAGCAATTATACTTCCGGTAACTTCTCCGCCTATCATCGCAGATAGGGCTTCTACATTTCCATGAACTTTGCCGGTTGCTCCCAATACCAGATGCCCTGTCACCTTTACATTTCCTTCCACAGTACCATCCAGTCTGACAGACCCTGATGCCTGAAAATCTCCGTCTACAACGGAATCTTTTCCGATAATCGTTGTAATCTTTGCTTGTGCTCTTTTCATCTCTTTACTCCTTTCGCTCCATTCGTAATGGCACCATATCGCAGGCTTACCTGCGACACTGTATCACCCATTGATTGACAGCATTTCTGTAGGAGTGATATATGCGCCATCTTTCATAATCTGATAGACAAGCTGTCTGTTATCCGCTCCTATTAAAAACAATGTGGTCCCTTTCGCAACTTCATCGCCGACCTTTACCTGGGCCTCGCCTTTGTTAAAGTAAATGGAAATATAACCATTTCCATGATCTACCGTAATTTTATTACCATAATTCTCATCTTCTTCTATTGCTGCAACCGTTCCTTTCGCCGAAGCAACTGCCGTGATGCCCTCTGAAGCTGTAAAGATTACCATCGGAGTTTCTTCTGTTACTTCCTCAATACCGGCAGAGCCTGTAAGCGGATAATCTGTAGGCAGGCTCTGCTGTTCCAATTCCTCCTGCAAAGCCTCCGCAGTCTGCACCTGGCTGTTGACTGCTGTACTCAACGCTTCTATTTTCGCATTCAGTGTCTCTATCTCTGCTTCCAGCGAACTTTTCTCTTCTTCCAATGCTGCTATGGTTTCTGCCTGCTTTAAGTCCTTTTCTCTGTCCAGCTCCCATATCTGTTCCTCATAAACAGCATAACCGATTACAGCTCCCAACAGACAGCATATTACCAGTGTAAGCAAAATCGACACCCATGGGTGAATTCGTATCTGCTTCGTTCCTGCATCCACAGCATCAGTAGTAAAAATAACAATACGGCTTACTTTTCTCTTGTGCTTCTTTTTTAACATAAAAAGTCACCTCCAGTAAACTTTTTCCATTTTACCACAAATTACTTCTTGAAACAACGACCATTTAACAGTTTTGTAACATTTTCACAAAACGTTCTTAATATTCTATACAAAATACACGTTTAACACCTCATTTTTCCTAAAAAAACGTCCTTTTTTTTCGAATAAAGTTTTACTTTACTTTTTGAAATTTGTGTGTTATTCTAAGTATGTTGTAAGCATACAACAGCGTATGCCCAACTTGACTTATTTTTTTGGAGGTATCTACAATGAACAAAGGTACAGTAAAGTGGTTTAACAACCAAAA
>JBJFCM010000262.1:0-5175 GCA_051888955.1 Lachnospiraceae bacterium
ATAATATAAATAAGTAGGAGGTCTGATGACACCATACGAATATAAGAAAATATACGAAACAAAGGAATTTAAGGAAGAATGTGCCCGGTCAGGAGAACTCTGGGGCGCATTTTATGATAAGGATCAGACAATCTTCAGAGCATGGGCACCCTTTGCGGAGCATGTGTCCGTACGCCTGTACAGAACAGGTACGGATGGTGAGCAGGGTGCGGCGGATATTTCCTGTACCGAGATGCAGAGAGTCGCTCCACACTCCTATGAATGTACCATTTTGGGAGATTGGGAAGGCACTTATTATACCTATGTTGTAGAACGGGACGGACAGAGGCTGGAGTGCGCAGATCCCTATGCAAGGGCCTGTGGTGCAAATGGGCAAAGAAGCATGGTGATCAATCTGGTCGACACGAATCCGGACGGCTGGGAAAAGGATAAAAAATGGGTTCAAAAGAAAAAGAATACCGTTATCTGCGAGCTGCATGTGAAGGATTTTTCCTGGCAGGAGAAGTCCGGCATCAGCAAAAAGTATCGTGGTAAATTTCTGGCATTTACGGAAAAGGGGACATCCGTTGCAGGACAAGTTACGGGAATCAGCCACCTGAAAAAAATGGGTATTTCCCATGTGCATCTGCTTCCTATTTTTGATTATGCTTCGGTGGATGAAACAGGCAGTGAAGAGGCTTTTAACTGGGGATATGATCCTATGAACTATAATGTACCGGAGGGGTCTTATGCAACTGATCCTTACGATGGGCATGTGCGTATCCGTGAGTGTAAAGAGATGATAAAGGTACTGCATGATGCAGGGATTGCGGTGGTCATGGATGTGGTGTATAATCATACTTATGCTTCGGACGGAGCATTTCAGGTGATGGCACCTTTTTACTATTACAGGCAGAATGAAGATGGCAGTCTGTCAAACGGTTCGGCTTGCGGCAATGAAACAGCAAGCGAGCGGTATATGGCTGGCAGCTTTATCAGGCAGTCAGTACTTTATTGGGCAGAGGAATATCACATTGATGGTTTTCGGTTTGACCTGATGGGGTTGCATGATACGCAGACCATGAACAGCATCAGAAAAGCGCTGGATGAGAGATTCCCTGACAAGAAAATTCTTTTATATGGGGAGCCGTGGACAGCGGCTGCATCCTGCATGGAACCTGGATTTTTCCCGGCTGTAAAGACAAACTTAAATATGTTGGATGAAGGGATTGCTGTTTTTAATGACAATACCAGAGATGCGATAAAGGGCAGTGTATTCTACGGGGAGGCTCCCGGCTTTGTAAATGGCGCCAAGGGGCTGGAAAAAGCTATTGCATCTGCAGCACTGGCCTGGTGTGACGGAGGACATGATTTTATGCCCCTGTCACCGGCTCAGACGATTAACTATGTTTCTGTCCATGATAATTATACATTGTGGGATAAGCTGGTGAGGACAGCAGGATTGGATGATTATAACAGGAGGTCCGAGCGCCTGCTAAAAGAAAATAAATTGGCTGCCGGTATTGTGATGACCTGTATGGGCACGCCGCTTTTTCAGGCGGGAGAGGAATTCGGAAGGACCAAAGAAGGAGATGAGAACAGCTATAAATCGTCTCCGGAGATTAACTGTCTCGACTGGGAAAGAAGAGTGGAATTTGATGACCTTGTAGAGTATTATAGGGGCTTGATTGCGTTAAGAGGGAAAATAGGTTTCTTTGCGGATAAGTCCCAAGACGCGCTGGCACATATCAAGGTGCTTAAGGCGGAGAACGATATGGTCAATCTGTTGATTGATAATAGCTTTTACCCCAAGACCGCCTGGAAGAGGATATTAATTAGTTATTATGCAGGGGAAGAGAGTACGAAGCTGATCCTGCCCTCAGGAAAATGGCAGGTGCTTGCGGACGGAAATTCTTCCTTCCTATGGAAGCGAAAGCTTTTTGAAAGAGTGAAAAAGGTAGAAAAGGAAATAGAAATAGATTCGGTCTCTCTGCACATTCTGGGGAGCAGTGAAATGGAAGCATAACAGTAAAAAGGAACTGTCAGGAATAAAAAGGAGGAAGATAATTATGGATT
Source organism: Lachnospiraceae bacterium (assembly GCA_051888955.1). Taxonomy (GTDB): domain Bacteria; phylum Bacillota; class Clostridia; order Lachnospirales; family Lachnospiraceae; genus Acetatifactor. The sequence continues at coordinate 2,056 of JBJFCM010000262.1, forward strand.
TTATTAACAAAGTGGAAGAAACTATTACAACAAAGGGACAGGTAGTGGTGGACAAGGCAAAGGAAATGGCAGAGATTGCCAGCTTAAAGAGTCAGATTGGTACCTGCGAGGAGGTTATCAAAAAGAACTATGCCGAAATCGGTAAAATCTATTATGAGAATTTCGGTGACTGCCCGGAAGAACCTTTTGCAAAACAGTGCCGCGCCATTAAGAACGCCCAGGAGGGTGTGAAAGATCTGGAAGCAAAGATTAAAGAGATAAAAGGTGTTTAAGAATGTGATTGAAGTAATAAAAAGCCCTGAGTAACGTGCGTTGCTCAGGGCTTTTTGCAGGAGGTTTGTTTGGTAACAGTCTCCTAAGAATTATTCTTCTGTATTGTAGAAATTGTAGCCTCGCTGTAAAAGCTCTGCACGCTGCTGTTCAATGATGGTCGGATAATCCGGATTAGCAAAGAATTCAGCATTGTGAGGACAGGTGTTGTCAGCCTGCGGCGAGGTAGTGGTCACCGTTCCGTCCGGGTTCTGTGTGATAACAGTGGAACCGGCCTGTAAGGAAACATCCTCTTCCGGAAGTCGTGTTGCCGTACCGGGTAGCTTAAACGGACAGTTTTCATTGGCAGGTCGCAGACTGTAGGCACATACATCACCGGAATAGTGTACATCACAGGTTTCTGTGGGCACAGTGCCTTCAGCAAAGTATTCTGTCACTACGGTATTAAATGGCTCGCTGTCACACAGACCGGGAATAGGAAGCTTTCCTGACTGGGAGCAAACCTGGGCCTGTACAATTCCGCTTGGAATGGAAAAACTCTGGTTGGGCAGGTCTTCATGAATCTTAGACATAACTTCCTTCCAAAGCTTTTTCGCCAGATTGATTTCAGCCTTGTTTGTCATCTCGATATTGTTGTCATAGCCTACCCAGGTGGCTGCCGTGTAGTAAGGGGTATAGCCCGCAAACCATACGTCCTTATTGTCGGAGGTGGTTCCGGTCTTGCCTGCGATAGACATTCCACCAAAGTTGACGGAACCGCCGGTACCTATGGAACTAACGGTATCTTCCATGGCATCTGTCAGCAGGAAAGCGGTTGTCTCCTTCAATACCTGTCTGCTTTCCGGTACGGTATGATCTAAGATGACGTTGCCATCGGAATCCAGTACTCTGGTGTAAAGCTGGGGCTTGTTGTAAACACCACCATTGGCAATGGTAGCATAGGCCGCACACAGCTCCAGATTGGTAACGCCGCCGACACCGCCGAGAGCCATGGGCTGATAACAGTCAGATAACTCATTTAGGGTTGTAAATCCAAAGTTTTCCAGATAGTCAAAGCCCAATTTGGGAGTAATCTGGGTCAGGCATTTTACGGTTACGATATTCATGGAATGGTAGATACCTCTTCTGATGGAGCTGAGTCCTTCATAGCCGGTATACCAGTTGTTTACCGGTGTACCGTCGTTATAATTGAACGGGGCATCGTTGAATACCGTAGCAAGCGTCATGCCGGCACTGTCCAAAGCCGGTGCGTAGGTTGACAATACCTTAAAGGTGGAGCCGGGCTGACGGGCGGAGTCGGTAGCACGGTTCAGTGTACGGCTACCTTCCTTGGCACCGCGGCCGCCAATCATGGCAACAACGTAGCCGGTGCTCTGGTCGATGATGGTCAGAGACACCTGAGGCTGTGGTGTTAAGGAAATATTTTCAGCGATTTCCGTATCCCCTTCTCCCAGAATAGCAGCCTTGTAGGTATCAATGGCAGCATAGGCATCGTCTATGGATTTGAATATCAGATTGAATTTCTTGTCCTGATTTTCTACGAACCAGGTCTTCATCATTTCCTTGCTGTAATTGACATAATCGCCGCTTGCAGTCTGCACGGTAAGCTCATAGTTCAGATACCATTTGGTATCCTCGGGATAATTTTCAGGATTGGAAAATACTTCATCAGCAATAGCCTGTATCTTGGGGTCTAAGGTGGACTCTATGCGCAAGCCGCCACTGTAGAGCAGTGCGGAAGCCTGAGTTGCGCTGTAACCTGCTTCATCAATTAAATCCTGATAGACATCCTCAGTCAGTGCATCCACAAAATAAGAACTGACCGATGTGCTGGCAGTCGAAATATTTACTTCCTGGATACGGGAATAAACGTCATCGGCCATAGCCTCGTCATACTCGGCCTGAGTAATGTAGCCCTGTTCCAGCATTTTAAGCAGAACACGTTCTCTTCGTTCTGCGTTGTTCTCCGGGTGGGAGATGGGATTCCACTTGGAGGGATTCTGCGTAATAGCGGCGATGACAGCACACTCGGACAGGGTCAGCTCACTTACATCCTTATTAAAGTAGCGGAGAGAAGCGGCCTGTACGCCCAGGGTATTCTGCCCAAGGTTGATGGTATTCATATACCGCAGCAATATTTCCTCTTTGCTTAATTTTTTAGTGATTTCCAGTGCCAGATACTGTTCCTGAAATTTACGCTGAAGCTTTTCTATCAGGCCATCTTCATTTACCCAGTTGGTAAAGACTGTATTCTTTAATAGCTGCTGGGTAATGGTGCTGGCACCCTCTGCTCTCTGAAAACCGGATTTTACAAAAGTATAACCGGCACGGATGATACCTTTTATATCAATGCCGTTATGTTCATAGAAACGTTCATCCTCAATTGCAACGAAAGCATCAGCCAAATTCTGAGGAATCTTATCCATGGTAACCTGAACACGGTTGGAATTGGTTGCTACCAGCTTATCAATCTGATTGCCTTCAGAATCGTAAACGAAGGTAGAAAAGCCTACCGGAGCAACATCATTTACATCGATGTCCGGTGCGGAAGCAATGATACCTTTAAAGGCACCAATACCGGCAGAAACACCGATGATACCGGCAGAGATGATGCCGATAAGCAGTACCTTGAGGCAGGTGAAAGCAATTTTCCGACCCCATTTGGAGGACTTGGCGTTTAGCTCTTTCTGCTTGGCACGGACTCCTTTTTTTCCGTAATTCATATCTTGTTTCCTTTCCGGCGGGAAATGCCGCCTTTTTCAGGCAGAGCCAAAAATCTCCGCCTTTTATGGGCAGAGCCAAAAGCCTCCGCCTTTTTCAGGCAGAGCCAAAAATCTCCGCCTTTTATGG
>JBJFCM010000263.1:0-3120 GCA_051888955.1 Lachnospiraceae bacterium
GTTCCCCCAGATATATCAGGATATCCGTCTGTTCCATGCGCAGGGTCATTTTTCCCATCCTGTCAATGGGAAGAACCGCCTCTTCCCCACCCGGTGATTGCAATACCACCCGGTAGCTGTCCACATAATTTTTCCAAAGCTGTACACTAAGAGCGGTCTCATAGGAAGCCACCGCCAATTCAATATAAGCAGTCCCTGTCCCCACATTTCCCTGTACATGCCCTGCTGATGCACCTTCATTTCCACTGCCTACACAGATTACGGTTCTGCCCACCTCGGAAGCATTGTCTAAAAAGCGTTCCAAAAGAGAAGCCCCATCATGAGCGCCGTAGGTATTGCCGAAACTCAGATTGATGGAAACCGGCATGTTAAGCTGCTGTGCTTTCCTGATTACATAAGTGACTGCGCGCATCAACTCCGTGGTTCTTGGAAAGGAAAGCTCATTTGGCAGTCCCAGCTTTACCACAATCAGGCTGCTGGCCGGTGCAACACCTTCATAGCCACCTACCCCGCTTCCTGCTGCAATACCGGCCACCGCCGTACCGTGACCGCTGACATCCCGGCTGGGAAGCATACGGAACCGTTCCTCCACAGTCGGTGCAGCAAGCGCCCTGTCTATCTGGGCCTTATCGAATTCCGTTCCCAACAAGAAGTTTGCAGGCGGTTGTCTTCCGGCCGCCTCGTCAGCCTGTATCGTCTGGTCCCATAAATACAGTATCCGGCTGCTTCCGTCCGCATTTCTGAAATGCCGGTTCGTATAGTCAATCCCGGAATCGATGACAGCCACGATTACCCCTTCCCCATTTAAAAAGGGCTCTCTGACTGTCACCGGCAGAATACAGGAAGCCTCCTTTCCGGTTTCTATAGCAAAAAAGAGGCGCTTAGGCTTTTCCACATATTCAATTTCCGGCAGCTTTCCCACTGCATCTACCAGATTCTCCGGCACAGTCAGTATCGCATATCCTGCCAACAGTTCTTCCACGCCGACGCCCTGGTCCGGCAGCCGGGACAAATCCCCGTTGTATTTCACTATCACTTCCCAGGTACGGCTTACTGTTTCAAACCCCACATTCAGGTTCAGAGATTTTTCCCGTACTGCCTCCGGCGTTTCAATGGCCAGATTCAGTAGATTTTCCAGCTTCTGATTATTCATATCACCCCTTATTCTTATTGACCGAAGTCGAAAGATATTATACTATGAGCATAGGATTACTTATGATAAAAGAGGCATTGATATGAGTACAGATGAAGGAAAAAATAAAGAAAAGGAATTCATAGAAAATTCTGACAACAATATATATACACCTGTTCCTGTAGAAAGCTTTGAATTTCCGGTAGGTGCCATGTTACTTGACCTTTCTCAAAGATACATGCGCATGATTCGGTGGCACTGGCATGATGAAGTAGAATTTATCATCATTCACAGTGGGATTGCCCAATTGAAGCTGCAAAATGAATCCATCCTGCTCTCCCCCGGAGAAGGTGCCTTTATCAACCAGAGCCAGCTGCATGCCATATACTCCTACGGTAATGAGGATTGTTCGCTTTACACCCTGAAATTCCATCCCGCCTTTCTATTTGGTTATGGTCAGGCCAATCTGTCCGCCAAATATCTGACACCGGTACTGTCCTCTCCCGCCCTGCATTGTCTGGCTCTCAGGAAAGAGGACCCGGCCGCGACAGCCATCCTGACACTGGTGCATAATTCGATAAACTGTTGTCTCGACAAGCCCTATGGATATGAATTAGCTGTAAAGAGCTTTCTTTGCAGCCTTTGGAATTTCTTGCTGCCCTTTTCCCAGACTGCCGCCGCAACATCTTCTCAGACAAATACGCAGGCTTCCCTGGACAGCATCCGCATCAAACAGGCTCTTACCTTTATTGAAGCAAAACATATGGAGCCGTTGACCCTGGATGAGATTGCGGCTTCCATCCATGTCAGCAAAAGCGAATGCTGCCGGTGCTTTCAGCGCTCACTTGGCCTGACTCCTTTCGAATACCTGATGAAATACAGGATTTTTGAATCCACCAGAAAAATAATGCGTGGAGATGAGGCTGCAAAATCCATCTCCACGCTGGCCGCTTCCGTGGGCTTTAACAGTGCCAGCTATTACAACAAGCTGTTTAAAAAATACTTAAACTGTACACCCAGTGAATATAAAAAGAGTTTACAAAATGTTTCTACTTCTTATTTACCGTAGAATACCTGAAACATACGGATTGCATATGCCGTATCCTTACAGCCTGCCGTTTCCACCGCTGAGTGCATGGCAAGCTGCGGCAATCCGATATCCACAGAAGGAACGGACACATGTGCCGTAGAAATATTTCCCAGAGTGGAACCGCCTGCAATATCAGACCGGTTGGTATAAGTCTGCACCGGCACCTCCGCTTCCCTGCACAGCTCCTTCAATTCTGCCGCCGTCAACGCATCTGTGGTGTATTTCTGGCTGCCATGATATTTTATGACGATACCACCATTCAAATAAGGTCTGTTGGTCGGATCCGCCTTTTCCGGATGATTCGGATGCACCGCATGGGCATTGTCTGCTGAAATCAACAGGCTGTCTGCAATTTTTTGTCTAAGCCAGGAATCCTTCTTTCCAAAGGCTTCCTGTATCCGGGCTATCACGTCCACTAAAAAAGTAGAATCCGCACCCTGTCTGGTGCCGCTTCCCACTTCTTCATTGTCAAATACGGCACAAACATTGATATAACAAGCCGGTGTGCTCTCTGCCATGGCCGTCATAGCAGAAAAAGCGCACTGCAAATCATCCAGTTTGGGAGACAGAAGATATTCTCCGTTTCCTCCTATTACTCGACCTTTCTCTCTTACATACAAAAATAAATCGTGGGACAATATTTCTTCTGCTTTTATACCGGCCGCTTCCGCAACGCTTTCTAAAAAGCTTTTTTCATCGCCGGCATCCCCATAAAGGGGCAGCATATCCACCTGGGCATTGTATTCCATGCCGCTGTTTGCCTCCCTGTTCATATGGATGGCCACATTGGGTATCACCAGCAGATTTCTGTCCACATTGACCAGTCTGCTGACGATTTTTCCGTCCTCCTTTAAGGTAATCCTGCCTGCCACGGAAAGGGGTCTGTCCAACCAGGTAT
>JBJFCM010000263.1:3220-5169 GCA_051888955.1 Lachnospiraceae bacterium
TCCTCCTTTAAGGTAATCCTGCCTGCCACGGAAAGGGGTCTGTCCAACCAGGTATTCATAATCATACCGCCATACTTTTCCGTATTCAGCTTCACATACTTATCCTCTACCTTCATCTCCGGCTTTTCTTTTACCTTAAAGGTGGGAGAATCGCTGTGGGCCGCCACAATATGAAAGCCTTTCACCCCGTCCGTACAACAGTCAGTATCCGGTTCTGCGCCAAAGCCGTCTGCGGGAATGGAAAACGCCACTATGGAAGAATCGTTTCTGGTCACAAAATACCGGCCGCCTGCCTTCAGCTGCCAGTCCTCTGCCTCCTGTAATTCCTGGTAGCCTTTTTCAAATACTATCCTCTTTAAGTTTCTTACTGCATGAAAAGCGCTGGGGCTTTCCTCTATAAATTGCAGCAGTTCCTGATTGCATTTTTCAAAATCTGTCATTGCCTATTCCTCTTTTCTGACGCAGTATAACATTCGAGAGCCAAATGCTCTCTCATTACTTTCATGTAGATTATACCATCAGGTCCCTTTTATTGTAAATTATCAAAGCAGAAATAAACGCGGCTACTGTTATGGCACCACTAATTCCTGCCATGACAGGATCTACCGTGCCTTCCGAAAAAATATCTGATGCATTGGAAAAATAAAAAGGTGTAATATACTTTGCATTTTCCAGGGCAGGCACCACCCTGCACAGCAAATCGACCATATATAAAAGTACTGCCATCCCCAATGCGGCTCCCGTAGGTCTTTTCTTCATGATGGCCGACAATAAAAAGCATATAGTTCCGATTTCTATCTGCATCAGCAGGCATGCTCCGTGGTAGCGCCAGAAATTCCCCGCCTGCGGGCTTTCTCCCATGCAGACAAACCCCAACTGAATCCATACCATGCATATCGCCTGAAAGGCCGCAACTAACAGCACCAGCGCCGCATATTTCTTCAATATGATTTCTGTCCTTGAAAGCGGCAGCGTGTTTAAAAATTCGGAGGTATGTCCTTCCTCCTCCTTTGCCACCATTCCGGCTCCCGTCATTGCCGCAAACATAGCCCCGCCCAAAGACAGCATGATGGCTATCTCCGTGGCATAATACCCTTCCAGCGTGCCAATATTCACTTTATCCATTCCCAGCGCAGCAGAAAAGGCGCCCATTTGGGCGAACATATCCGACATCTGTGCCATGGAATCCTCCAGACTTCCGTACAAGAGTATGCATCCAAAGCAGATTGCCCCAATACATAGAGACCAGATGAGCAGATTTTTATAATTCATCTTACATTCATGTCTGAACAAAGTCATTTTGCTTCTCCTCCTTTTCCGGCTTCATAGAAATGCATGAATACCTCCTCCAGTGACGGCTCCGCTATCAGCAGATCCCGCACAGGCAGTCCCTGCAGCAGATTCAGCAGCCTCTGCATATCCCCGGTATAAGAAAATTCCGCTTCATCCCCGCTGTACTGTATGCCACTAACACCCGGCAGCTCGGGCAGCTTTGTGACACCTGACAGCTTCACCTTACGGAGATTGGATTTTGTCAGATTTTCCACCGTATCCACCCCGACCAGACTTCCTTCCCTGATGATGCCTGCATGCCGGCAATATTTTTTAATTTCCGGCAGCACATGAGAAGATAAAAAGCAGGTAGTTCCCTCTTTATTCCGCTCTGTCAGCAGTTCAAAAAAGGCCTCCTGCATCAGCGGATCTAAGCCCGATGTGGGCTCATCCAGGATAAGCAACTCCGGATTATGCTGCATGGCGCAGACAATACCGACCTTTTTCCGATTTCCTAAAGAAAGCTCCCCTATCTTTTTGCCGGTGTCCACTTCCAGTTTTTCACACAGCCTTGCGGCCTCCTTTGTGCAGTTAACACCCCTGATATCCGCTGCCAGCCTTATAACCTCAGAAGCCCTCATGGACGGATAAAACATGACCTCAGAAGGCATATATCC